>LFJI01000652.1 GCA_001235855.1 Candidatus Burkholderia brachyanthoides | reverse complement strand
ACAATTGACACTGCGCCAACGCCCGACCTCGCCGAATCGGTCACGTTCCCGAAATACGCACCATGCCGATGCGCAACCTCTCGACTACTGCTGCCTTTGATAATCCTTAACGACGGCTCGCTTGAATCGCGCGCTGTGCCTGCTCATGGAAAAACACCCCAAAAGTTGGACAGGTGTCCTGCAGTTCAGTCGATCCAAAGCGCATGCGCGCGGCCGGCGCGTCAAACCTTCCCCGCCGCGACCTCCTCAACTCCACGATCGCATCGAGCGCGTCCTTTACGTCCATCGCGTATCTGGCGAGACGCTTCTCCTCTTCCGTCTCCAGCATGAACGGCGGCACGGGAGTCGGCTGGCCGGTTTCATCGACGGCGACGAAGACCATCAGGCAATCCGTGGTCTGCTGCAATTCGCCGACTTTTGGGTCGCCCGCGTGCACGGAAATGTGGATGTGCATGCTGGTGCGCCCCGTCGCCACCACGCGCGAACGCAACTCGACCAGATTGCCGACCAGAATCGGCCGCTGGAAACGGATATTGCCGACGCTCACCGTCACCGCGTAACGGCCCGATCACATGGCGGCGCAGGCGTAGGCGGTTTCGTCGATCCACTTCATCAGGCCGCCGCCGTGCACCTTGCCGCCGAGTTCACCAAAGTCGGCTCGGCAAGAAAGCGGAAGGTCATTTCAGCGCGGCTCTTGGGTGCCGCGGGAATGGGAGAGGACGTGAGCGTATCCATAGGAGTCTTGATCGTTGTGCGGCCCAGAGGCGGGCGCGATGCGTCGATTATAAAGACCCAAAATGCGCTAGTTGCGCACCGTCACGCCCTGATCGATGGTGCCGTACATGGTGATGCTGCCGCCGCTTCCCGACTGCGAGGCCGGCGAATACGGCGCGCCCGCGCATCCGGCGCACAGCACGAAGCAGCCGAGCGTGGCCGCGAACAAGAGCCTGAACATACGTGTTTCCCTGCTGACGTCGATTCGAATGGTCCATTCTAGTCCTCGGGCGCATGCATCGACGTTTCGGCGCGCGGTGAAACATCGCGTGCAAAGGCGCGCCAGTCCATTGCGTCATTGAATTGGCACTGGCCGAATTCGGCGTGAAGGATCGTCAT
>LFJI01000651.1 GCA_001235855.1 Candidatus Burkholderia brachyanthoides | reverse complement strand
GCAAAATACTTGAGGCAACGAGCCTCGCTCGGTAACAAATAACCTGAGTCAATGCACCTTTTAGCGTCATGCTTGCATATACAATACACGCCAATCATCTCGCTCCAAGACCAAAGTATTCAGACATCGTGTCCGATCGTTTCCCTGGCCTGCGTGTGGCCGTCGTCATCCCCTACTACAACGAAGCCGCTGCCATCGCAGCCGTCGTGCGCGACTTCAGACGACACTTGCCCGACGCGTCCATCATCGCGTTCGATAACAACTCTACTGACGGTACCGCCGACATCGCACGCGCCGCTGGCGCGCAGGTAATAAGCGTGCCCTTTCAGGGTAAGGGGAATGTCGTTCGGCGCATGTTCGCGGACGTCGATGCAGACGTCTACGTCATGGCTGATGGCGACGCGACTTACGACGCAGCCATCTCGCCCGAGCTTGTCGACACGCTGATCCGCGACAAGCTCGATATGGTCGTAGGGTCGCGCCTCAGCGACGAGCAGACGGCCTATCGTCTGGGACACCGCTTCGGGAACGTCATGCTGACGCAATGCGCAGCGACGATTTTCGGCAAGGCCTTCAAGGACATGCTCTCGGGTTATCGTGTGTTCTCGCGCCGCTACGCCAAAACTTTCCCGGCGCATTCGAAGGGTTTCGAGATAGAAACGGAACTTGCGGTTCACGCACTCAGCATGCGTATGCCGGTTGCAGAGGTCGTTACGAATTACAAATCGCGTCCGGAAGGGTCTGAAAGCAAGCTGAATACTTATCGCGACGGATTCCGCATACTAATAACCATTGTGCGGTTGTTCAAATCGGAGAAGCCGTTTGCCTTCTTCACAACGGGCTTTGCCATCTGCTCGATCCTCTCCATTGCGTTCGCGATTCTGGTCTTCGAAACGTACATCCAGACCGGCCTCGTGCCGCGCATTCCAACCGTCATTTTGAGAAGCGTGCTGGCCATGATCGTCGCTATTCTTCTGATCTGCGGCATCGTGCTCGACACCATCACGCACGGGCGTAACGAAATCAAGCATCTCGCCTATCTTTCGATTCCCGTTTGGGAAACTGTATAGACCGGAGAGATGGGTAACACCTGTTCCAGGACAGGGGTAACACT
>LFJI01000650.1 GCA_001235855.1 Candidatus Burkholderia brachyanthoides | reverse complement strand
GGTCCGCAGCGTCGCTATGACGATGAGGTGCGCGCTACGCTCATTACGCTCTGGGCGGCGGCGAGAAGGTGGCAGGCCGCTGCCGATGACGAGCGGCACGGCGGCACGGCGGCACGGCGGCACGGCGGCAAGTGACGTGAGCAGAAGGCGGGGCGTCGCGTGCATGGCATCGAGCGGAAGCCGGTGTTACTTCGATGTTAGTCGTTCGTCGCGGCTCGCGTGAAACGCTGCGTGAAACAACGGATGCGCGGGCGCGCTGCTTGCTGCGTAAGGCTTACGTAACAACATGAACCGACGAGGAAGCCATGAGCAATGATCCGAATCGAAACGAAGCCGCGCAACCGGCTAAGCACAACGACAACGAGAAAAGCAAACTGCTCGAGCGCGATGACGAAGGCCAGCAAGCAGGGGCCGAACGACCGGCCGGGGAAACAATCGGGAGAGGGTGAAGCAGCGCCGGGTGGCTGAGCATCGCTCCGGTCGAGTTTTTGAGGGAGAACGCCATGTCACAGGACAAGAGTTCCAAAACCGCCGGGACGCTGGCAAGTTCCGGGACGCCGGCAAGTCAGAGGGCCCCACCTCGGCGACGCAGTCGCGCGACGATCCCGCGCAAGCCTGCCGACGCCGGACGCCGGACGCCGACAAGGCGGAACCGGCGCCGCACAAGCGTCCGGTCAGAACCGACGACAACTAAGTCGTTCGCTCATTCCATGTACGGCTTGACGAGTTCGGCGCAACGAAGTTGGGCCGCTGGCTCGCCTTGCGCCCGACTCGGCAGCGCGTGTTTCGACGCAACGGAAAACGCTGTTGTTCTTTTGCAGGATGTAGGTGTTCTGCGGCAAACCGGTGCTGCGCGCCGCGACACTCGTGGCTGCTGCAATGCCGTAGCCGTTTTGAATCAGATCGAAGAGGGTGGTTCCGACCAGGCGCCATTGCGCGTCGGCGTGGGTTTGCGCGGCGTGGGCAGGCAGGCTCGCGAGCGCCGTCATGGTGAGCAAGAAAGGCGCGATGCTGCGTCGTTTCATAGGCGAGTCTCCTTTCGTCATATAGCGCGGCTAGTACTACTATGTCACAAAATCATTTAGGATAGCAAAGCAATATGGACATCTGTTTA
>LFJI01000066.1 GCA_001235855.1 Candidatus Burkholderia brachyanthoides | reverse complement strand
ACAATGGAAGCACCTTCGCACTGCGTTAACTTCGGTTCAAGACGGGATGCGCTGATGGATACGTTTTCGCCGATGTAATAGCCAAGCGCGGCCGCCTGAGCACGGACCGGTTCCGGCAGAACGCGCGCGAGCGCGTCGGCGTTGCCTTCACCGAGCGTGTTCGGGATCAGATAGAGAACGCCGCTTATGCCGCCCCCAGAATCAGAAAGCCTGCCGCGCGCAGCATGCGCGACAGCGCGATCAGCGGCAGGCCGATGAGCGCGGTCGGATCGTCGGATTCGATCGCTTCGAGCAGCGCGATGCCCAAACCTTCCGCCTTGGCGCTGCCCGCGCAGTCATAGGGCGTCTCCGCGCGCAGATAGGTCTTGATTTCGCCGTCCGAATAGTCGCGAAACCGTACGTGCGGACGATATCCGCCGATTACACGTGATCCGTGCGGCTGTCGAGCAGGCACAGCGCGCTGTGGAATTCGACACTGCGGCCGCGCATCGAGCGGAGTTGGGCGACGGCGTTGTCACGCGTGCTGAGCTTGCCGATCTGCTGGCCATCGAAGGTCGCGACCTGATCGGAGCCGATTACGAGCGCGCCCGGCTTCAGACGGCGCGCGCCTTCACGACCGACAGCCGCAGCGCCGTCTGCGCGGGCGATTCGCCGTCGAGCGGCGTTTCATCGACGTTCGGCGAGAAGGCTTTCGAACGGCACGCGCAGCCTTCCGAGTAACTCTCGCGACGATAAGGGCGGGGCGGCGAACTGGACGCCAAAATGAGTGCTGGCGACGGCAAAGAGGGCTCGGACATTGGAGAAAACTGGCAAAAATAGATGAAAAAACGATGACGTCGCACGCAGAGATTGATGCACGCCTCTTAAGTATTTGACTCGAAAGAGTAAAGTTGTTATAGTCTCAAATCTTTCATCGGTGCGTGTGTTCAGCCGATTCTGATGAAGCCTTCGAGTTACGCAGCGAAGCGTTACGGCCATGCCGCGTACGTAAATGCATCAAGCACGAGACTGAGCACGTCAGCGAGCACGTAGCGCGAAGGCAAATCCGGACAAGCCACGCCTGACCTGACGCAACGACTCGATGCATACTGAGCGCTGACGGAAAGACCTGGACATTCCCGGAATTGCTCAGAAGTAACCACGCAAGGCCCATCCAGGAGCGCACATGACTCAGAATCCTGGCAAACCTGCGAGCCCCGCCGATTCGTGTGCGCTCGACCTTTACGAATTCGCGAAGAGCGGCAGGCAATCGACCGGCGCGCTGCGTATTTCGCAGATGCCGCGCATGTTAGCCGAAGTGCCGCTCGATGCGCCAGACCGCGACACTGTGTTCACCTGGCAGGCGGAAGGCTCGACGCAGCCGGAACTGCAGGACGACGGCACGGAGGCGCCGCAGCCGTATCTGCGGCTCGCGGTGCACGGCTCGGTGTGGCTCACGTGTCAGCGTTGCCTGACGCCGTATTCGCAGCATCTCGATGTCGACGCGACGTATCGAATTGTGGTGACCGAGGAAGAAGCGGACGAATATCCGCTCGATGACGATGAAATCGAAGTGATCGTCGGCTCGCGCCAGTTCGATCTCGTCGATCTGATCGAAGAGGAATTGTTGTTGTCCTTGCCGCTCGCGCCCAAGCACAACGTCTGTCCAGGGGTGCATGAAAGCCTGCTGGCGGGCGGCGCCGAGGAAGGCGCTGATCCGGTCGAAGAAGCCGGCGAGGACGAAAAACCGAATCCGTTTGCCGTGCTGGAGAAGCTCAAGGGGAGCGATCCGGGCAGCAAGAAGCACTGATGTAGCGGTGCGGCGAACCATTGCCGCACGCAACCTCCCGCTTCGAGCGGTGCGGGCCGAGCGGCCCGCAGGTTCCTCCACGAACGCGGAGATAGGCCATGTGTTAGAATTCGCAAAATTTTTCTGGAGTAGTCATGGCAGTTCAGCAAAACAAGAAGTCGCCGTCGAAGCGCGGCATGAACCGTTCCCACGACTTCCTCACGCCGCCGCCGTTGGCTGTCGAGCCAAGCACGGGTGAAGTGCATCTGCGCCACCACGTGAGCCCGAACGGCTACTACCGTGGCAAAAAAGTCGTCAAGACGAAGAACGACTAAGCGTCTGACGCTTGGGCTGCGCGCGCGTCATCCATTTGCGGTTGTTCGCGCCCGGCACGCTTTTGACACTTTCCCGGTACGACAAGAAGGCGGCATTTCACTGCCGCTTTTTTTTTGTGCCTGAAATTCGTCGCTTTCCATGACCGTAAAGATAACCATTGACTGCATGGGAGGTGACCACGGTCCGGCCGTGACCGTTCCCGCTGCCGTCAATTTCGTGCGCGCGCATGCCGACGCGCACCTGATGCTCGTCGGCATCGAGCAGGCCATCCGCGCTCAGATCAAAAAGGCGAAAGCGCTAGACGAGCCGCGCCTGACTGTCGTGGCCGCATCCGAGGTCGTCGCGATGGACGATCCGGTCGAAGTCGCGCTGCGCAAGAAGAAAGATTCGTCCATGCGCGTGGCGCTCAACCTCGTGAAGGACGGGCAGGCGCAAACTTGCATTTCCGCCGGCAATACGGGCGCGCTCATGGCGGTGTGCCGCTATGTGCTGAAGACGCTCGCGGGCATCGAACGTCCCGCGATCGCGTTCGCCATGCCTAGCCAGAAGGGCTATACCACCGTGCTCGATCTCGGCGCCAACGTCGATTGCGAGCCGGAACATCTGCTGCAGTTCGCCGAGATGGGACACGCACTCGTGTCGGCCATCGAAGGGCGCGAGCGTCCGACCATCGGGCTGCTCAATATCGGCGAAGAAGTCATCAAGGGCAACGAAACGATCAAGCGCGCGGGCGAGCTGCTGCGCGCGAGCACGCTCAACTTTTACGGCAACGTGGAAGGCAACGACATCTATAAAGGCACCACGGATGTCGTCGTGTGCGACGGTTTCGTCGGCAATGTCGCGCTCAAGACCTCGGAAGGTCTCGCGAAAATGCTCGCCGACATCATCAAGGAAGAGTTCAGCCGCTCGTTCGCCTCCAAGCTGATGGCGCTGGTCGCGATGCCGGTCCTCAACCGCTTCAAGCGACGCGTCGATCCCGCGCAATACAACGGTGCGGCGCTGCTCGGTCTGCGTCACCTCGTCATCAAGAGTCACGGCTCCGCAGAAGCCTTCGGGTTTGAGTGGGCTATCAAACGCGGGTATGATGCCGTCAAAAATGGGGTGCTAGAGCGCCTGGTGCTCGCCATGGAAGAGAATGCGCCTTCCGCGCGCGAAACCGGCGAGAGCGCCGACGCCAAAACGGACGCGCAAGTCGACGTCCAAACGGATCCGAGCGCGCCCGCACCCCAGTCGTCCGGTGACGGCACGGTTCCCGCCGCAGCTTCGGCCACGGCCCGGACGAACCAGCCGAACCCGCCGGGCGAGTCCGGTACAGCGCTAAACTCGAAGGCATAATGGCTCAAACCAATCAATACGCTTGCGTGCTCGGCACCGGCAGTTACCTGCCATCCGAACGCGTCACGAATCAGGCATTAGCGGACTGTCTCGCGAAGCAGGGCGTCGAGACAAGCGACGAGTGGATCGTCGCGCGAACCGGTATTCACGCACGCCACTTCGCCGCGCCCGATCAAACCACCAGCGATCTCGCGCTCGTCGCGTCGCAGCGCGCGATCGAGGCGGCGGGCATCGATCCGCAGAGCATCGATCTCATCATCGTCGCCACGTCCACGCCGGACTTCGTGTTTCCGAGCACGGCTTGTCTGTTGCAGAACAAGCTCGGTATCAAGAACAACGGCGCCGCGTTTGACGTGCAGGCGGTGTGCTCCGGTTTCGCATACGGCATCGCGACGGCGGACAGTTTCATTCGCAGCGGTCTGAATCGCACGGCGCTGGTCGTCGGCGCGGAGACCTTCTCGCGCATCCTCGATTTCAACGATCGCACCACCTGCGTGTTGTTCGGCGACGGCGCGGGCGCGGTCGTGCTACAGGCGTCCGACGAACCGGGCGTGCTGTCGAGCGCGCTGCACGCGGACGGCAGCTATTCCGACATTCTCTGCACGCCAGGCAACGTGAACGGCGGCGTCGTGTCGGGCAGCGCGTTCCTGCATATGGATGGCCAGGCGGTGTTCAAGCTCGCGGTCAACGTGCTGGAAAAGGTCGCGATCGAAGCGCTCGACAAGGCGCAGCTCACGCCGCAGGACATCAACTGGCTAATTCCGCATCAGGCCAATATCCGCATCATGCAAAGCACCTGCCGCAAGCTACATTTGCCGCAGGAGCGCATGGTCGTGACGGTCGGCGAGCACGGCAACACATCGGCCGCGTCGATTCCGCTGGCGCTCGACGTCGCGGTGCGCGATGGGCGCATCAAGCGCGGCGACAACATTCTCATCGAAGGTGTGGGCGGCGGCTTCACCTGGGGCGCGTCGTTCATTCGTTACTGATCCGCTTAATCGACCCCCTACCTATTCGTAACTGATTCCTCTTCGTCGACGACCTCGCGTGCTACCCGAGCGCGCGGTCCATAAAGACATCGCGGATCATTCCAATCAACGAGGACGATATGAAATTTGCGTTCGTTTTTCCGGGCCAGGGCTCGCAATCGATCGGCATGCTGAACGCATTCGCCGATCACGCCGTCGTGCGCGAGACGGTGCAACAGGCATCCGACGCGCTCGGTCAGGATCTCGGCAAGCTGATCGCCGAAGGTCCGGACGAAGACCTCAATCTCACGACGAACACACAACCCGTCATGCTGACGGCGGCGTACGCGGTGTATCGCGTGTGGGAGCAGGAAACGGGATCGAAGCCCGCGCTGGTCGCCGGTCATAGTCTCGGCGAATACACGGCGCTGGTCGCATCCGGCGCGCTGGCATTCGCGGATGCCGTACCGCTCGTGCGCTTCCGCGCTCAGGCCATGCAAAGCGCGGTGCCCGTAGGCGAAGGGGGCATGGCCGCGATCCTCGGTCTCGACGACGACACGGTGTGCGCGGTGTGCGGGGAAGCATCGTCGGCGGGCGTGGTGGAGGCGGTGAATTTCAATGCGCCGGCGCAAGTCGTGATCGCTGGTTCGAAAGCGGCCTTGGAAAAGGCGTGCGAAGTGGCTAAGGCGAAGGGCGCCAAGCGCGCGCTGCCGCTGCCGGTGTCCGCGCCTTTCCATTCCTCGCTGCTGAAGCCCGCGTCCGATCAGCTGCGCGAGTATCTCGCGAAGGTCGAGATCAAGACGCCGCAGATTCCGCTGATCAATAACATCGATGTGGCGATCGTCTCCGATCTCGCCGCCATCAAGAATGCGCTCGTGCGACAGGCGGCCGGTCCCGTGCGCTGGGTCGAATGCGTGCGGGCGATGGCGAAGGACGGCGTGACGCACGTGATCGAATGCGGTCCAGGCAAGGTGCTCGCCGGTCTCACGAAGCAGATCGACGGCAATCTGGTCGGCGGTTCGATCTTCGATCCGGCATCGCTCGAAGAAACGCGCAAACTGATCGCAGGCTAAGGAAATACAACATGAATCTCGACAATCAGGTAGTCATCGTCACGGGCGCATCGCGCGGCATCGGACGCGCGATCGCGCTCGAACTCGCGAAGCAGGGCGCCACCGTGATCGGCACGGCGACCAGCGAAACCGGCGCGGCTGGCATCAGCGAGGCATTCCAGCAAGCGGGCGTGAAGGGACGCGGCGCGGTGCTCAACGTGAACGACGCGGCTGCGGTCGACGCCTTCATCGACGCAACGGTGAAGGAATTCGGCGGACTGAACGTGCTCGTCAACAACGCCGGCATCACGAAGGATCAACTCGCGATGCGCATGAAGGACGACGAGTTCGACGCCGTCATCGACACGAATCTGCGTGCGGTGTTCCGTCTGTCCCGCGCCGTTCTGCGTCCGATGATGAAGGCGCGCGGCGGCCGCATCATCAACATCACGTCGGTGGTGGGCTCGTCGGGCAATCCGGGTCAGGCGAACTACGCAGCCGCGAAAGCCGGCGTCACGGGCATGACGCGGGCGCTGGCGCGCGAGATCGGCAGCCGCGGCATCACCGTGAACTGCATCGCGCCGGGTTTCATTGATACCGACATGACCAAGGTGCTGCCCGAAGAACAGCGCACCGCGCTCACTGCGCAGATTCCGCTCGGTCGCCTCGGCAGCCCGGACGATATCGCGCACGCTGTCGCATTTCTGGCTTCGCCATTCGCCGGTTACATCACGGGCACGACGCTGCACGTGAACGGCGGGATGTACATGTAAGGTGTAGTAGGCATTTCGCCGAATTTCGCTTAATATCCGCGCCGGGACGGGCGCGCGAAATGCTCTCTCTGAAAGCACGATGCACACCGCTTCAGCGCGGCAGAAAAGAAACCTCGCGATACCGCCGGAAGTCTCTTGATGTGGCGAACCGGACAGTGGAGTCATGGAACTGACGCGCCGTATTTTGCCGGTCCAAACCTGATAAAATGCGCGCACCTTATTTTTGAACTTTTTCCCCCTCGGAGGGTTGCATGGACAACATCGAACAGCGCGTCAAGAAGATCGTCGCTGAACAACTGGGCGTGGCGGAAGCCGAAATCAAGAACGAGGCATCGTTTGTGAACGATCTGGGCGCTGACTCGCTCGATACCGTCGAACTGGTAATGGCGCTCGAAGACGAATTCGGCATGGAAATCCCCGATGAAGAGGCCGAGAAGATCACCACGGTTCAGCAAGCGATCGACTACGCACGCGCCAACGTCAAAGCCTAAGGCCGGACGTGTCAGCGATCCCCACACTTCAGACTTGAAGGACCGCGCTCCCAAGACCGATAACAGCCACAGGGCACACAGGGCGGTTTACTGTGTGCCCTGTGGCTTTTGTTTTTCGTCATTCTATGATAAGGGGTTACCGTGAGCCGTCGTCGAGTTGTTGTTACAGGCCTTGGGCTCGTTTCGCCTGTCGGCAATACCGTTGCCGACGGCTGGGCCAATCTGGTCGCGGGCAAGTCGGGCATCGCCAATATCACAAAGTTCGACGCCACGAACTTTTCCACGCGCTTCGCGGGCGAGGTGAAGGGCTTCAACATCGAAGACTACATGCCCGCCAAAGAAGCGCGCCACATGGATGCCTTCATCCATTACGGCTTCGCGGCAGGCGTGCAGGCCATGCAGGACTCCGGCCTCGAAATCACCGATGAAAACGCCGAACGCGTTGGCGTGGTGGTCGGCTCGGGCATCGGCGGTCTGCCGATGATCGAAGTCACACAGACCGAACTGCTGAATCGCGGCCCGCGCCGCATCTCGCCGTTCTTCGTGCCGGCATCGATCATCAACATGATCTCGGGGCATCTGTCGATTCGCTTCGGCTTCAAGGGCCCGAATCTGTCGATGGTGACGGCGTGCACCACGGGTCTGCACTGCATCGGCGAGGCTTCGCGTCTGATCGAATACGGCGACGCCAACGTGATGATCGCAGGCGGCGCGGAAGCGACCGTGTCGCCGCTAGGTATCGGTGGCTTCGCGGCGGCGCGCGCGCTGTCGCAGCGTAACGACGAGCCGTCGACGGCCAGCCGTCCGTGGGACGTCGACCGCGACGGCTTCGTGCTTGGCGAAGGCGCGGGCGTGATGGTGCTCGAAGAGTACGAGCACGCGAAGAAGCGCGGCGCAAAGATCTACGCCGAAGTGCTCGGCTACGGCATGAGCGGCGACGCGTATCACATGACCGCGCCGCCGGAAGACGGCGATGGCGGCCGTCGCAGCGTGCTGAACGCGCTGCGCAACGCGCGCGTGAACGTGGGCGAAGTGACTTATCTGAACGCGCACGGCACGTCGACGGGGCTCGGCGATATCGCGGAGACGATCGGCATCAAGCGCGCCTTCGGCGAGCATGCGAAGAACGTCGTCGTCAACTCCACCAAGTCTATGACCGGCCACCTGCTGGGCGGCGCGGGCGGCCTGGAGTCTGTGTTCACCGTGCTGGCGATCCACAATCAGGTGTCGCCGCCGACCATCAATATCTTCAACCAGGACCCGCAATGCGACCTGGACTACTGTGCGAACACCGCGCGGGAAATGAAGATTGACGTGGCGGTGAAGAACTCGTTCGGCTTCGGCGGCACGAACGGTTCGCTCGTCTTCAAGCGTCACGCGTAAAGCACGGCGCGCTCGTCGGGACTCAATCGATCATGGCGAGCGTGTGCGTCGAACGGCCGCATCGGGATCATGGCATCGCGATGCGGCCGTCGTGTTTCTTGTGCGGCGCCTCGCTTGCGTTCGCCGCGCTTGCGGGTGCCGCGGTGTTCGTGTGCGCATCGCCGCGCGTTTCGGTGGTTTCCATGCGACCGTGGCCACGCTGACGTGTGTCGCAGCGCTCGCGTTTGCCACCTCTCGATGGTTGCGCCATCAGCCCGCCGCCATTGATTTTGGCGCGGACGGCCTCACGACTTGGGACGCCGCCGGCAACGCGAAGCACTGGCGCATCGAAGGATGCGCGCAGTGGAGTGCACGGGGCTGCTCGCGCTCACGCTGCGTGCGGAGAGCGCGCAACACGTGGAAAGCAAACGCACGCGCTCCCTGCTGATCGCCGCCGATTCCATCGATCCCGACGCATTTCGCCAGATCGCCGTGAGCGCGCGCCACGCCGCCCGGGCCTACCTGTAAAGACTGTAACCGCACATGAGCATTCGGGATGACGCTTATGCCGTGACGTTACAATAGCTGTCCGCACAACCAGCCCAAAGCCAACGGATATTCCCCGGGTGAGTGAAAAAGAAATCGACCAAGTGCTGGTCGAGCGCGTCCAGAAAGGTGACAAGGCCGCGTTCGAACTTCTGGTCGCCAAATACCACCGCAAGATCATTCGACTGATCTCGCGCCTCGTGCGCGACCCCGCCGAGGTCGAAGACGTCGCTCAGGACGCTTTCATCAAAGCCTATCGTGCGTTGCCGCAATTTCGCGGCGAATCGGCCTTCTATACCTGGCTGTACCGGATTGCCGTCAACACGGCAAAGAATTACATTGCGACGCAGGGGCGCCGCGCTCCCACTTCTACCGAAGCCGATGCTGAAGAAGCGGAAACTTTCTCCGATGCCGACCAACTAAAGGATATCAACACGCCTGAGTCGATGTTGATGAGCAAGCAGATCGCCCAGACGGTGAATGCTGCGATGGTGATGCTTCCGGAGGAACTACGCACCGCCATCATGCTCCGAGAAATTGAAGGACTGAGCTACGAAGAGATCGCCGAGATAATGGATTGCCCCATCGGCACCGTCAGATCGAGAATTTTTCGTGCTCGGGAAGCCATTGCGGCAAAATTGCGTCCGTTGTTGGACACTCCCGAAGACAAACGTTGGTGAGACGGCAATTCACGGGGCAGGGACGCGATATCCGGGTCGGGTAGTGTCACTACGAGTGGATGTCTAGGATGGGGAGCATCATGGGGTCGATTCCGATGCAGAGTCAGGCACAAAATCAGGCAGGTTCGCGCGGCGAGCGTATGTCGGCGTTCGTCGACGGTGAATCGCTCGACGAAATCGGCAATCTCGGTCAGTTCCTTGCGGAACGGAACAGTCACGACCGCGCCGCGTGGTCCGACTATCACCTGATCGGCGACGCGCTGCGTTCCGACGATCTGGCCGAAAGCCCGGCGCGCAGCAGCGTGTTCATGGCGTCGTTCAGCGCGCGTTTCGAGGCCGAGGCTCATGTGCTGGCGCCTGCGGCGTCGGTGATGAGCGGTGAGCGGGCGCGCGGCAACGTATTCCGCAGACGGATCGTGCCGGCCTTCGCGGTCGCAGCTGCGGCAGCCACGCTGGCGTGGATCGTCGTGCCGCAGCTGCAGGGCTTCGACAGCCATTCGGGCGCGCAAGTCGTCAGCACGAACGGCGCGGCGGCGGATTCGGTGCAGCGCGTCGCGATGGCGTCGGTCCCGGCGGTCAGCACGCGTTCGCCGCTGGTTGAGGCGAACATCATCTGTGACGCGGACCTGGATCAGTACCTCGAGGCGCATCAGCAGTTCTCGCAGCAGCCTTCGATGCCGGGCGCCATGCCTATGATTCGCGCGGCGGCGGTCACTCAGGGCCAGTAACGGGCCGATAATTTGATGCAGAGTGTGTGGTTGAAAAAAACAAGATATTGGGGGCGGCTGCCGGCGTTGATGCTTTGCGCAGCCGCGATGTTGACGGCGGCGCAAGCTGCGTTCGCTCAGAACGACGACCCCGCCGCCCAACGCAAGTTCGCCGCTCTTCTGCTCAATCGCATCCACGATGCGGCCCAGCAGCAGAATTACGAGGGCACCTTCGTTTATCAACGCGGCGCGACAGTTCAGTCGTCGCGCATCTCGCATCTCGCCACGCGCGGTGACGGCGAGTACGAATCGCTCGAAAGTCTCGACGGCGCACCGCGTCGCATGCTGCGTCACGACGACGACATGTACACGTTCGTCCCCGAACGGCATCTGTTCGTGGTGGAGCATCGGCTGAGCAAGGATTCGTTCCCCGCGCTGCTCTCCACCACCGGCGATCAGGTGCTGAGCGTCTACGATCCGAAACTGCTCGGCAACGACCGCGTGGCCGGCCTCGACAGCCAGGTGCTTGAACTCGATCCAAAGGACGTGTACCGCTTTGCCTACAAGCTCTGGGCCGATGCCAAAACCGCCCTCTTGCTGCGCGCACAAACGCTCGATCCGCAGGGCAACGTGCTCGAACAGTTGTCGTTTTCACAGATGCGCATCGGCGGCACGATCGACAAGGCGTCCATTGCGAACGGCATGCGCAGCACGTCGGGCTGGACTATCGTGCGTCCGCCGGTGCAATCGGTCGATATGGAAGCGCAGGGCTGGAAGCTCGCGCCGAACATCCCCGGCTTTCGCGTGATTCGCGAACTGCGCCGGCCGATGGCGTCGAGCCAGCCGGGCCAGCCGCCGATTCCGGTCGATCAGGCGGTGTACTCGGACGGCATCGCCGCGATCTCGGTTTTCATCGAGCCGCTGGAAAAGAATTCCCGCAAGGAAGGCGCGGGCAACAGCGGCGCCACGCATGTCCTCGTCAAACGCCGTGGCGATTTCTGGATTACCTTGTTGGGTGAAGTTCCACAAGCCACGTTGCAGCAATTTGCTTCTGCTATAGAATACGCGCCTTCGTGCGACACGCGGCGCATCGACTGCCGGTGAAAGCCGGCCATTTGGT
>LFJI01000649.1 GCA_001235855.1 Candidatus Burkholderia brachyanthoides | reverse complement strand
CGAAGTGTTACCCCTGTCCTGGAACAGGTGTTACCCATCTCTCCAGTCTATACACGTGAACGGCTTTCACGATACGGCCAACGCCGTCGCCACCGTCATCTACACCCATTCGCTGACGCCCAACATCGCCGTGATGTGATCGGGCGCCTGGAACTTCATCAGCGTGCTGATTTCGAGCGGCGCGTTCGGCATCCTGCAATTGCTGCCCGTCGAACTGATTTTACAAATGGGCAGCAGCGCGGGTTTCGCGATGGTCTTTGCGTTGCTGATCGCCGCGATCATCTGGAATCTGGCGAACGTGGTACTTCGGCCTGCCTTCGTCCAGTTCGCATACGCTGATCGGCTCGATCATCAGCGTCGGGTTGATGAACCAGTGGATGCGCGGGCCGAATGGGCACGAGCGGCGTCGACTGGTCGCAGGCGGCGGGAGTGGGCAAGTCGCTGCTGTTTTCGCCCGGGGTCAGATTCATTCTGGCGGCGCTGTTGCTGCTGCTCAAGGCGCTGGTGCACGTGCCCGCGCTTGACAAGGAGTCGAAGGCCAATCATCCGCCGCCGTTCTGGATTCGCGCGCTGCTGATTCTGACCTGCACGGGCGTGTCCTTCGCGCACGGTTCGAACGACGGTCAGAAGGGCATGGGTCTCATCATGCTGATCCTGATCGGCACGGTGCCGACCGCGTATGCGTTGAACAAGGCGGTGAGCCTGGCCGAGACGCAGACGTTCGTCGCGGTCACGCACGAGGTGTCGGTGGTGTTCGCGAAGTACGCGGCCAATGCGCCTCCGTCGTTGAATCCGCGCGACGATACGCAGGCCTTCGTGCGCACGCGGCAGATTTCGTCCACATCGGTGCCCGCCGTGAAGCAACTGACGGATACGATCGCGCAGCAAGTGTCGTCGTCGGGATCACTGGCATCGGTGCCGCAGAGCAATATCGACAACGTGCGCAACAACATGTACCTCGTGTCGGAAGCGATCCGGCTGATGGAGAGGGCGAACCAGCCCGCCTTCCCCGCCGCCGACAAAGGCGTGACCGACAACTATAAGAGACCAGTTCAAAATTCCCATGAGGGAGCTATTTACTTCTTTGGCGATTTGCTAACCTTGGGCACCTGAAC
>LFJI01000648.1 GCA_001235855.1 Candidatus Burkholderia brachyanthoides | reverse complement strand
ACAAAAAGGATATGAACAATCCGGAGAACCAGATTGCTCTGATACCAAACCTGTTGTGAACCAATAGGCAACTCGTACCAATTAACTCACAGATCACGTTCAGCTGGATCGAAAACCCAATGGATTGAGTTTCGATGGAGTTCCGTGGCAAAAACTAATAACCCTAAACTAACAATGTAGTCTAGAACTAAGAGTATCAATATGAATCGAATGCTGTATTAATCTATGGAACAAGATAGACTAATAACCTAGCAAGAGAAATATTAGACCTCTAATATAACTCAGAACTTGTTCATCCACGTGAACAAAGTTGAGAACCTCTCAAGCACATAATGTGAATAATCTGAATTGTTATTCCATATGGCCAAAATTGGCCTATATTTATACAAGTAAAAATCGGCCAACATACCCCAATGATGGTGGTATTTGGTCTTTAAAATCCTATTCTAAACAGAAAAAGAAAAGGACTAAAAAGGCAACTATTCTAGACTCTTCTAGAATGGACTGTTCTAGAACTAACTAATTAAGAAACTTTTTAGAAAACACAAAGAGGAATTTCGGCAATATGAAGTTATAATGGCCGAAATCCTAGACTAAAATGGAAACAAAATTCTAACCATACTTGGAATGAGTAATGGTTGAATTTATGACACCTAAATCCGAATCACAAGTGGAACAACTTTGTGAATGGATTTAACATTATAATGGCCGAAAATCTACTACAAAGTGGGCTAAATAATTCGGCCTCCTTAATAAATAAAAGAACAAAACAATTAAATCCTAGGCCCAAGACTTTAAGAGTCCATTTAGTTCAATGCCAAACCCATAGTGGGCTACAAATTAGAATTTGGCCTCAGATGAACATACTTAAGCCCAAATTAGTTAAAACATTATAAAAACATGGGCTAAGGTATGCTTGTGCTTTAAGAGCTTCTTGGGCTTCTCCAAAAATCCAGCTTAAGGCCTCTTTGAAGCTTTGAGCCTTATTTAGTAGCACAACTCCATGAATTTCGAAGTTCAGCACAATCAGCTCCAAAACTCCAACTTGAGCTTTAAGATATCTCCGAGAATGTCCTCGAGCTCTCCTCTTGAATCTGCTATATGAATTGCTGGAA
>LFJI01000647.1 GCA_001235855.1 Candidatus Burkholderia brachyanthoides | reverse complement strand
GTATTGAAAAGACCAAATTTGAGGCCTATATATAGGATACATGTTGCCCTAAATTCCCCCAATGTGGATAGGAAAAGGTCCATGCAATTCCTAAACTAATACGGACTCTAAAAGACTCCTAATTGGGCTGAAAGAGCCTTACAAATTAAGCCCTAAAAATAGAAAAGAAAAATGACTAAAAATAAAGTGGACATGGCCGAAATCTTCATGGAGTCCAGTCGGCCATCTTGGGCTCTCCTTTGTCGTGTTAGCCCAATTAGCTTCAAGCTTTATTAACCTTAAGCAAGGTCACAAAGTTGGGCTTGTCTTCAACTTCTTTGGGCTTGGACTCTTCAAATAAATTATGAATAAAGGCATTGAGGGCCTCCTTCATCTTCTTTGCTCTAGACTTCGTCATTGGGCCTCCAAGTCCAATTAATGGATCCTTCCTCCAAGCTGGGCTATTGATAGCTTGATCCACTAAAGTTGAAGCTCCATCTTGATCATCACCTCCATGGATTCGAGATTCACCTTCAGCTTCTTCTCCATGAATGTGATCTTCATGTTGAGTGCTACTTGAGATCACATCATCCCCCCCTCTTCAAGAGGATTCGTCCTCGAATCGAGTCTTTCATAATCTGCAAATTCAAAGGGAGATAAGTCAGTTACATTAAAGGTAGCACTAACATTGTACTCACCAGGTAGATCAATTTTGTAGGCATTGTCGTTGATCCTTTGGAGTACTTGAAAAGGACCGTCCCCTCTTGGGTTTAACTTTGATTTCCTTTGTTCAGGAAATCTCTCTTTTCGAAAATGAACCCAAACCCAATCACCAGGCTCGAAAACAATGTACTTTCGACATTTATTCTGTTGTCGCGCATAAGCTTCATTGCGTTTCTCAATGTGGGCCTTAACTTTAGCGTGCAACTTTTGAATGGTTTCAGCCTTTGATGCTCCATCGAGATTAACCTGTTCTTTCATCGGAATTGGCAAAAGATCAAGTGGAGTTAAAGGATTTAAACCATAGCAAATTTCAAATCGTGAATGGTTAGTAGCTGTATGTAATGTACGGTTATAAGCAAATTCAGCTACAGACAAACATTCCTCCCATGATTTCAAATTCTTAGATATCAGAG
>LFJI01000646.1 GCA_001235855.1 Candidatus Burkholderia brachyanthoides | reverse complement strand
GTAGTATTGAACTTAGTGACATCTGTACATGCTTTTATGTGTTTGTGAATAATGTTGCTCGAGGGCGAGCAACGCTTTAAGTTTGGGGGTATTTGATGAGAATCAAATATACCTAAGTTTAATGTGTGATTTACTAGAAGTTTTAGGGTAATTTCGTTATCTTTTATGGCTTAAGTTAGTGATAGGGGTAAAAATGTGTCTATTATGCCTTCTACTTGACCGATTTTATCTTCTTTGGGCTTAGTAGATACATTTGAGCTTAAATGTCTATTCTTCATCATATTTGGCTTGAATTGTAGGTGAAAAGGGTGGAAAACTTCATTGAAGACGTCCGAAGTTTGGTTCGAACGGAGGTCGGCACGGATTACGAGGAGTGACCTAGCTTCCGAGTTATGCTGCGCATCACACGATGATCGGATCGGATTGATTCCAGTTGCATTAGATCCATGGAAGCATGAGGATCAACTTCCGTGAAGACACCGAAGCCCAAAAGCAATCACAAATGGTAGAAAAAGGCCAAGGAAAGAAGAACAATGCATTTGGGTGAAGGTTGGTGCTGAGAATTATGACCATCTGAGCTTCCATTGGCCATATCTCTCCATAGAAAACTCCAAATTGGATGATTCAAGATGCTATGGAAAGCTAAGAGGAAGAGCTACAACTTCCGTGAAGAACCCGAAGCCAAATTCTGCCCCGAAGACCCTCAAATCGAAGCCGCAAATGAAGAAAGGAGCACAAAATTGATCCTTGGCAGCGACTGGACCATTGTCGCGACACTCAGGCAATTTTAAGCCTGAGTGTCGCGACACTGGCCCTCAGTGTCGCGACACTGAGGGCCAGAAATGCCCTGGACGGATTTTTTACTCCCTTTTTGCTACTTAAGTCCCTTTTTAAGTGTATATGCGGGTTTTTAACCAATTTTGGAGGGGTGTAAGTGTATTTTTCACCTTCCAATCTTACCCTTAATTGTCTAGACTATATATACTCTTTAGTTCAAGATTTTAAAGGGAGAACCACTTAGGGATTATTAGGGTTCTTTCTTCTATATTTACTCTCAAGTAGTGTAATCCTATTTTCTTCATTTCTCTTTGGTTTTTCATAATCTTTAGCTTAAATT
>LFJI01000645.1 GCA_001235855.1 Candidatus Burkholderia brachyanthoides | reverse complement strand
GGATCGATACGATCAGCTTGAAGGGGCGCGGCAAAAGGAGCTAAATGTGTTATCCCTGTCCTGACACACCTGTTACCCATGTCTCCGGTCTGTACAACGTCCCATAAAAAACTCTGCGCCATTCACGCAGGGTTTTTTCTTTCGATGCCCCTCGCGCTTACTTCGACGCGTTGACCATGTAATCGACCGCCGCCTTCACGTCCGCATCCAATGCGTTCGATCCGCCCTTCGGCGGCATGGCGCCCTTGCCGTGCAGCGCGTAGTTGTAGACGGTGTCCATCGAGTCCTTGAGACGCGGCGCCCAGGCTTCCTTGTCGCCGAACTTCGGCGCGCCGAGCACGCCCGCCGCGTGACAGGCCTGACAGACTTGCGTATAGAGCGCCTTGCTGGCCTGCGCGCTGTCGGCGCCGCCCGCTGCGGGCGCGGCTACCACGCCGGATGCGCCCGCAGCCGCCGATGCACCGGCCGCTTCGCCCGGTTTCGGCTGCGCCAGTTCCGCGAAGTTCGCGCCGCCGTGATTCGCCATGTAGACGATCGCGCGGGCGATTTCGAAGTCGCTGTAATCGTCGGGATTGGTGCCGCCGCGCGCAGGCATCGCGCCCTTGCCATTGAGCGCGTTGTGCAGCAGTGTGTCGTAGCCTTCGCTGATGCGCGGCCCCCACGCGCCGGAATCGCCGAATTTGGGTGCACCGGCGGCGCCGCTCGCGTGACAGGTCGAGCAGACGGCCTTGAAGACTTCCTCGCCGGTTTTGTAGACGCGCGGGGCATTGGCGTCGCGGATATCGACCTGCGCGGCCGGCGCGATGCGCGCGTTGACCGATTGCTCGATGTTCGTGCCGGCGCCCGTGCGCGTCGAGTTATTCACGTACACCGCCAGCAGGATGATGATGGCGACCGGAACACCGAACCCCGCGATGACCGCCGCGATGAGTTGGCCGGGTGTTTTGATCGGGGCTCCGTGGGGAGCTTCGCTCATGCTTGTCTCGTCTCCCGTTTTTTAATGTGAGTCGATTCAGTGACAGCGTGACAGCTACCGCGTTGCTTGGCGCGTGCCTTTGGGGAAAAGTAGAGGGTAGCCCGACTTCCTTGCGGAAGAAGGGCCCCCGAGAACCGTACGTGCGAGTT
>LFJI01000644.1 GCA_001235855.1 Candidatus Burkholderia brachyanthoides | reverse complement strand
CAAACAAAAACTGCACAAACAAAAATGCCGTTCAGCGTTAACTGAACGGCATTAGAGCCGTAGGGCGGTCTTTGCAGGGTAGCGGGATTCATTCGGGCGTTTGCTTACGGTTTGAGCACGAAGCGGATGGGCGAAGGGTGTCGGCTTGTGTCGGCCGCTTGTCAGGCGATAGTGTGCCATCGGTCGCGCCTCGGAATGCGATCCATGCGCGCGACGCGCAAAGTGTAACGATGACGATGTGACACACAGATCGCGCAAATATGTCCGTCATATTGCGGGCGCATTCTCGCCCGCGTATGTGGGGCAAACGCGGGGCATCTGCCAAATATGGGGAGAACGGCAGTGGACGATCAGGACGATTGGGATGGCGCGCGACGCAGACAACGGCTTCCGGGCTGATCCGGCTGGCCTCGACCATCGCCGCACTGGTGCGCGAAGGCGCGCTGGACACGCGTTTCGGCGGCAAGCTGCTCAAGCGCGTCGAGAAGGAAGCGCGGCGCGTGACCGAGCGCGGCGAAGCGGCGGTCGATGCCGCCGAACAGGACACGCTGTCGAGCGCCATCAAGGAACTCGATCTCGTCGCGTTGCGCCAGCGCGACGCGGCGGCCTTGCTGGTCGAAGCGAACGCATGCCGTCCGGAAAGCGCGGACGCAGGCGCGAATTATGCTAATGCGACGGACGACTCACCTCGTCCGTCGCCTATGTACCTGAACACGTCTTTCCAGCACTGTGCGCTGTGGACGAACCGCAGCGTCGATGTCGATCTCCAGCAGTGGCGAATTCTCGTCGTCGACGACCACGCATATAGCGCCGAGGCACTCGCGGCGTCGATCCGATGGCTTCGATACCCGCGTCGTGCTCTCCGGCATGGAGGCGTTGCATGCGGTCGACCACTGGAGCCCGCATATCGTCATTCTCGATATCACCATGCCCGAACACGATGGCTTCGCGACCGCGCGCGTGCTGCACCGGATCGCGCCGACGCGCGACGCGGGCATCATCGCGTTTACGGCCCTCGGCGAAGAACTCGTACGTCAGCAAGGGCTCAGCGCCGGTTTTGACGGCTACTGCCAGAAGGTGTATAGACCGGAGAGATGGGTAACACCTGTTCCAGGACAGGGGTAACAC
>LFJI01000643.1 GCA_001235855.1 Candidatus Burkholderia brachyanthoides | reverse complement strand
CGCCGTGCTCGCCTGCGCCTTTGGAGCGCTGCTGAGAATGTGAACAGAACCTAGTTCATCGCGCTGCAGGGCCTGGGCGGCGGCAGACTCATGGTGGTGACGATGGCCGCCATCGCCGATGTCGTCCTGCTGCGGATCGCGGCCGCTTTCAGGGCCTGTTCGGACTCGCGACCGTGGTCGGCCCGCTGCTCAGCGGCTTTCTGGTCGAGCATCTGTCGTGGCGCTGGATTTTCTATATCAACGTTCCGCTCGGCGTGCTCGCGCTCGGCGATCATTCAGCTCGTGTTCAAGCCGCACACGGCGCATCTGAATCATTGCGTCGACTATATGGGCTATGGGCGCGGGGTTTCTCGCGGCCGTGCTCACTTGCATCATCCTATTTACCAGCGAAGGCGGCGCGATTCTGCCGTGGAATTCGCCGCAACTGTGGTGCACGCTCGCGCTCGGGCTGATCTGTCTGGGCGGTTTCGTCTACGAGGAGCGCCTCGCCGCCGAGCCTATCATGCCGCTCTCGCTGTTCAGGGAGCGTACTTTCGTGCTCGCGGAGTTGATTGGCTTCATCGTCGAATGCGCGCTGTTCGGGGCGGTCACCTTCCTGCCGCTGTATCTGCAAGTCGTGAAGGGCGCGACGCCGTCGCAGGCCGGTCTGCAAATCACGCCGATGATGGCGGGCATCCTCTTCTCCTCCATTGTGTGAGCGGCCGGGTGATCAGCAGGACCGGCAAGTACCGGCTTTTCCCGATCGCAGGCACGGCGCTCGTTACGGTCGCGATGCTGCTGCTTTTCACGCTCGCGCTCGACACCCCGCTGCCGGTGATGCAAGCCTACATGGCGCTGCTGGGCCTGGGACTCGGCATGGTCAGCAGGTGCTGGTGCTCGCGGTGCAGAACGTCGTCGAATTCCGGTTGATCGGCGTGGCGACCTCCAGAGCGACGTTGTTCCGCTCGATCGGCGGGTCGGTGGGCGTGGCGGCGTTCGGTGCGATCTTTTCGAACAGCCTGCACGCGTGTCTCGAAGCGTTGCTGCCGCAGGGTGCGTAATTCGCGGAAGCTGGACACGCGTTTCGCGTGAAGATGGACGGCTAATTCGCGCGAAGCTGGACAGTCGGAGCGCAGCGACGCGGGGTTTT
>LFJI01000642.1 GCA_001235855.1 Candidatus Burkholderia brachyanthoides | reverse complement strand
ATTCATAATTGTTGGTATAATTTAAATTGAGAAAGTTTTTTAACTTAATATTGATGTATCAATTTGTATGTTCTTACGTCATTAAGAAAAGACAAAACGAAATTTCGAGATTCAAAATCGTTCATGAATTCGCAGTCCGTCATCAATAGTTAATAGTTCAAATTTGTTTGACTTTTGCGAATGAAAATTGACTGTCGATTTTGAATAGAAAGTGGGAAAAGTGGCTATTTTGAGATACTCTATGTGGGGTGTATCAAATCCAATCGAAATCAAAAAAGACAAGGAAATGGATAAATTAGAGGATTAAAAAACGGAACTCTCGATGCACTGCGCATCCACATACACTAAAGGGGGTGCAGTAATACAGGAAAAATGTAACTAATTTTATATCATTTTGGCGGCATGGCCGAGTGGTAAGGCGGGGGACTGCAAATCCTTTTTCCCCAGTTCAAATCCGGGTGTCGCCTGATCAACAAAAGATGTGAAACCCTACTTATGTTCTGCTGATATAACTTGCCAAAATAGCTCCCAACAGAAGCGGGGAAGGGGGACTGTTGATACTTGTTTGATTCCAAACAGGCGAGAGGAGTTTTTTAAAAAAGCGTAAATCTAGGATTGAAGGATATATTCTAAGGATAGAGGGGTTATCAAAACTTCGCGATTCTCTTCGACTACAATAGTAAATTGGAAAGAATTTTTTTCGGCAATTCCTAAATCAAGAATATAATGTTTCTCTACTTTTCACAAAGATAATCAAAAGGGGTACGCATTCGATCAAATAGAAAATTCGATTCATATATTGATTTATCTGTTTATACTTTTTATTTATCAGGATCAACAAACAAAAGGCTTTATTATTCCTACATGTTCCATTAGTAAAATTTCCCAAGATGTTACTACGTATTCGGATTCGTCTTTCCTTTTAATGTTAATGTTGAAATCCGATAGGAATTTTTTATTAAATGAGTTGATTTATTAGATTGGTTGATCAATAGTGTTCGGTCCAAATCCTCTTTTTGACTCTACACCATTGATTCTACTATACTAATACTATTAGTTTAGTATTTACTATTAGTTATTAGTTTAGTATTGAGGAATCGAACAATTTCTTCATATTTATTTATATATATA
>LFJI01000641.1 GCA_001235855.1 Candidatus Burkholderia brachyanthoides | reverse complement strand
GATTATATGCTTGTCCTATTTGTACACTGCCATGACTTGTGCATGTTAAAACTGGTTTTGGACTCACTGAGCTTCTAGCTCACTACACTTTTCTCTCTCTCTCTCTCATGAACTGACTAGGTGTAGAGTTGGATGACTGATACGACCAAATAGTTAGGGCTTTTTCACGAAGGTCTTGATTAGATGAGTTATCTTGGAGCTGAATGAAGTAGCTCGTCCTTGTGTTGTAAAATTATGTAAAGACTAAGATCCTATTCGAAATTTTGAATTGCAATAAATATATGAATTGTAATGGTAAATAGACTTCCGCAAACTCTGATGTATACTATCTGTGCAGCAGCTAATTATTTTGCTTGCTTGTGCCCTTGTCCCGGTGCAAATCGGGCTGGGATGGCAACCCGACTCAATCCGAGTGGCGAGTGGGGCCCACAGCCAGCTCGGGAGGCCGGGGTGCCACAAGTATCACGCCATGCTTCAGCTCAAAATTGGTGGCATTTATCTCTTGTCTTCCAATGGCGTTGTAGCCTTGAGGTATCTGTGGTGTGAAAGAATCAATCAGAGGCATCTCATCCACATATTCTGGTCTTCTAGGGTGGCCTCGGCGTTGCACAACATTGTTGTTGTTGTTTGCATTGTCAACATTCTCCACCCTTTGCGGATCCACACGTGGGTTATTGGCCTCAACGTTGTCAGCCATGACTTGTTCTCCCTGTTGTCTAACTCTTTGATGGAAGGTTCGATCAATCTCCAAATCAAACGGCTCTAAAACTGGATTGGAGCTTCGAGTTTGTCGCATGAACTGTCTCTGTCGGAAGGATTGTCGGGCGCCCGATATTGTTGTCCAATCACCCGAAAATTCTTTGTTCTGTCGGCTTCTGCTGCTCTTCAAGGATTTTCGGTCGACCGAAATTTTTCTTCTATCGCCCGAAAATATTCACTTTGTCGGTCTACGCCCGAGGTTTCGTCCGATGCAGCGTCCGCGATTTCCAGCGTCTTCTTGCTCTCCCAGATGGCTTTTCGGGCGGTACAATCGGGCGATTCAGCGCCCGAACCTGCGCCCGATAGTTTCTGCACACGGAGAAATAACACTGCAGCACCACGACTAACAGAATTAATCCACAAAGAGAAGCAAC
>LFJI01000065.1 GCA_001235855.1 Candidatus Burkholderia brachyanthoides | reverse complement strand
AGGCGTTGAAGCGTGTCAGGGCGAACAAGGGTGCGCCGGGCGTGGACGGCATGACCGTTCAGGCATTACCGGCGTATCTGCGGGAGCATTGGCCGACGATACGGTCCTGACTGCTCGGCGGCACCTTCAAACCCCAACCTGTGAGACGGGTCGAGATACCCAAGCCGGATGGAGGTGGCGTGCGCAAGCTCGGCATTCCTTCTGCACTCGACCGGTTCGTCCAGCAAGCGATATTGCAGGTGCTGCAAAGGCAGTGGGACCCTACGTTCTCGGACTCCAGTTATGGCTTCCGCCCGGGACGCTCGGCGCATCAGTCAGTGGCAAAGGCACAAAGCTACATTCAAGGAGGGACATTGCTGGGTTGTAGATTTAGATCTGGAGAAATTCTTCGATCGCGTGAGCCACTATATCCTGATGAGCCAGGTGGCAAAGCGCGTCAGCGACAGGCGTGTCCTGAAGCTGATTCGCTCCTTCCTGACGGCAGGCGTGCTGGAGAATGGGCTGGTTGGTGCGACGGACGAAGGGACACCCCAAAGTGGTCCCTTGTCACCGTTGTTATCCAATCTGATGCTCGACGATCTTGACCAGGAGCTTGAGCGGCGCGGACTGCACTTCGTGAGGTACGCCGACGATTGTAACGTCTACGTACGTAGCGAACGCACGGGCCAGCGTGTGATGACAGGACTGAAGTCCTTCCTCACCGGCCGGTTGCAGCTCAAGGTCAATGAGTCGAAGAGCGCTGCCGCGCGACCGCACACGCGAAAGTTTCTTGGTTTTACATTCTCGGACCGGGAACAGGTCAAACGGTGCATTGCGCCCAAGGCACTGGCTCGTTTCAAGGAGCGAATCCGGGAACTGACTCAACGCACGCGAGGGGTCAGCGTCGCCCAGTTGATAGGCTCGCTGAAGCGATACCTCACCGGTTGGCGTGGCTACTTCGGTTACTGTGAAACGCCTCGGGTACTTCAGAAACTCGAGGAACTGGTTACGCGGGGCATGAACCGCAACCTTGCGGCCCAGACGGCGGGTTCGCCGCACGGTGCATGGCGCCTAAGTTGCAGCCCAGCATTGAGCAAGGCGTTGTCCAATCGTTACTTCCGTTCGCTGGGTCTGCCGTCGGTCGGTCCAGCGCCGATCAACTGATCCGATCCGAACCGCCGTGTACGGACCCGTACGCCCGGTGGTGTGGGAGGGGTCGGGTCGCGAGGCCTGCCCCTATCCCGATTTCATCTCGCGCCTTCCACGCAGCGTCAGAGGCAGACCGGTTCCATCTCGAGTTCGACGCCGAAGCGCGCGAACACATCACGCTTGATGGCCTCGGCGAGTTCGAGCACTTGCGCGCCGGTCGCGCCGCCGCGATTCACGAGCACCAGCGCCTGCCGGTCGTGCACCGCCGCCCCGCCGATGCCGCGCCCTTTCCAGCCACACTGGTCGATCAGCCAGCCCGCCGCGAGCTTCACTGTGCCGTCGGCTTGCGGATAGGATACGATGTTCGGCTCGCGTGCCTTGAGCGCATCGAACGCTTGCGTGCCGATCACCGGGTTCTTGAAGAAGCTGCCCGCGTTGCCGAGTTGGGTCCAGTCGGGCAGCTTCGCGCGGCGCACGGCGATCACAGCGTCGAAAATGGCTTGCGCATCGCGCGTTGTGGCGCTTTCCAGCGCGCGGGCGACGTCCGCGTAGTCGGCACGCGGCGTCCACGCTTTCGGCAGCCGGAACACGACCGACGTGACCATGAAACGCCCGCACCCTTCGCGCTTGAAAAAGCTGTCGCGATAACCGAACGCGCAGGTCTCGCGATCGAACGCGACGTGCGCGCCCGTCGCCAGTTCGACCGCATGCAGCCGTTCGAAGCGCTCGCCCATCTCGAGCCCGTAAGCGCCGATGTTCTGAAGCGGAGCCGCACCGACCGTGCCGGGAATCAGCGCAAGATTTTCCAGCCCTGGCATGCCCTGCGCGAGCGTCCACGCGACGAATGCGTGCCAGTTCTCACCTGCGCCGGCTTCGGCGAGCCACGCGCCGTCATCCTCGCCGATCACGCGCTTGCCCGCGATGCCGACGATCAGCGCGACGCCGTCGAAATTGCGCGTGAGCACGATGTTGCTGCCGCCGCCGAGCACGAGCCACGGCATGCCGGCGATACGCGCATCCGAAGCCAACGCGGCGGCCGCATCCACGCTATCGATGCGCAAGGCGTAACGCGCGCGCTCATCGAAGCCGAACGTGTTGTGAGGGCGAAGCGAGAAATCGGCGAGAAGCTGAAGGGACATGAACGAGGTGCGTCGGTAAAATGACGTCAGATCCGTGATTATAGCGATAGCGCGACCGCGCCCAGCCGCGCGACCGCCTCAATGAGGGAGAAAAACACATGCCATCGTTCAACGTCGTCAGCGAAGCAAACATGATCGAAGTGAAGAACGCCATCGAGCAATCCAACAAGGAAATCTCGACACGTTTCGACTTCAAGGGTTCGGATTCACGCGTCGAGCAAAAGGAGCGCGAACTCACGCTCCACGCCGACGATGACTTCAAGCTCGGCCAGGTGAAGGACGTCATGCTCAACAAACTGGCCAAGCGCGGTGTCGATGTGCGCTTTCTGGACTACGGCAAGCAGGAAAAGATCGGCGGCAACAAGCTCAAGCAGATCGTCACGGTCAAGAAAGGCGTGTCGGGCGATCTGGCCAAGAAGATCGTCAAGATCATCAAGGACAGCAAGATGAAGGTGCAGGCGAGCATTCAGGTGGACACGGTGCGCGTGCAGGGCGCGAAACGCGACGATCTGCAGGGCGCCATCGCGCTGCTGAAGAAGGAAGTCACGGACACGCCGCTCGACTTCAACAACTTCCGCGACTGATTTTTGAAGTGAGCAGGAAAAAAGCTGTTCCGTGAGACATCGGAACGGCTTTTTGCATTATTCGGCGGCTGGTGCCTTCTTTTTCTCGCCGATGCGGCTTTCCTTCCCTGCCAGCAGCTTCGAAATATTGGCGCGATGCCGCCAGATCAGCAGCAGGCTCATCACCAGCACAGCCAGCGAAATGCGGCTCGGCCCGAACAGAAACACCTGGAAGAACGGTGCGAACACCGCTGCGACAAGCGCCGCCAGCGACGAATAGCGAAAGAAAAACGCGATGATCAGCCATGTCAGCAGCGTCGCGACGCCGAGCACGGGATGGATCGCGAGCAGCACGCCGGCCGACGTCGCCACGCCCTTGCCACCCTGAAACTTGAAGAACACCGGATACAGATGTCCGAGGAATACGGCGATCGCCGACAGCGCGATGGCCGTATTGAGCGCCGCCGCATCCAGCCCGAAGTGCGTGCCGTAGTTCGTCACGACCCACACCGACAGCCAGCCCTTGAACGCATCGCCGATCAGCGTGAGGATCGCAGCCTTTTTGTTGCCGGTGCGCAGCACGTTGGTCGCGCCGGGATTACCAGAGCCGTAGGAGCGCGGATCGGCCAGGTCCATCGCATGACTCACCACGACGGCGAAGGAAATCGAGCCGATCAGATAGGACACGATGGCGATCAGGAAAATCATGGGGTCTCTTTGTGAGTCGTTGCGAATGCGGAGTGCATTCTAATCGACGCTCGCGCACTGCACAGACGTAGCGCTCAGAAGCCCGGTCAACAGCCCGGTCAACACGTTCGGGTCCAGGCTGATCAGATAACCGCGCCGTCCACCGTTCAGATAGATGGTGCCGAGTTCGAGAATGGTCGATTCGACGTACACCGGCATGGCCTTTTTCGTGCCGAACGGCGACGTGCCGCCGACCAAATAGCCCGAATGGCGGTTCGCGACTTCCGGCTTGCACGGCTCGATGCGTTTCGCGCCGGTCTGCCGCACGAGGTTCTTCGTGGATACGGTGCGGTCGCCGTGCATCAGCACGATGAGCGGCTTGGCGCGCTCGTCTTCCATCACGAGGGTTTTGACGACGGCATGCTCGTCTACGCCGAGCTGACGCGCGGGTTCTTCCGTGCCGCCATTCTCGACATAGTCATACGGATGCCCGCCGAACGCAACCTTGTTGCGGCGCAAAAACTGCGTCGCGGGCGTTTCGGATACGTGTGTTGTGTGTTTGCTTTTCGACATGGACGCATTGTAGCGGCGCGCGATGCTGCTCACCATTGGCGTTCGGCCTATGCCATTCGGCTGAATGTACGACTCCGTTCGACCTGTGGCACGATCGTCCGCGCAATGAAAACAAGGAGATGCCGATGATCCGCGACGCCGAAACGCAAACCCTGCTCGAAGACTCGATCCACCGCTTCGTGCGCGAGACCCTCGTGCCGCACGAAGCCGAAGTCGACGAAACCGACGCCATTCCCGCCAACCTCGCCGACGCGATGCGCGAAATCGGCCTGTTCGGGCTCACCATTCCCGAAACCTACGGCGACCTCGGCCTCACGATGGAAGAGGAAGTGCGTATCGCGTTCGAACTGGAGCAGACGTCGCCCGCGTTCCGCTCGTTCATCGACACGAACAACGGCATCGGCTCGATTGGCATTCTGCTCGACGGCACCGAGGCGCAAAAATCGCACTATCTGCCGAAACTCGCGGTGGGTGAACTGATCGGCTCGTTCTGTCTGATGGAGCCGGATGCGGGATCGGACGCGGCATTGCTTAAGTCTAGCGCGAAATTAGATGGCGACGTGTACGTGCTGAACGGCACGAAGCGCTATATCACCAACGCGCCGGAAGCTGGCATCTACACGGTGATGGCCCGCACCAGCGACGCGAAAGACGCGAGCGGCATTTCGGCGTTCATCGTCGAGCGCGGCACGGCGAGTTTGTCGCTCGGTAAGCCGGACAAGAAGATGGGCCAGCGCGGCGCGCATACCGCCGAAGTGGTCTTCGAGAATTGCCGCGTGCCGGCTGCGAATCTGATCGGCGGCGTGGAAGGCGTCGGCTTCAAGACGGCGATGAAGGTGCTCGACAAAGGGCGCATTCATATTGCGGCAATCGCCATCGGTACGGCCAAGCGCATGCTGCGCGACGCCCTCGCCTACGCGATGGAGCGCAAGCAGTTCGGCCAGCCGATTGCCGAATTCCAGCTCGTGCAGGCCATGCTCGCCGACAGCAAAGCCGAAATCTACGCCGCCGAATGCATGGTGCTCGACGCTGCGCGCCGCCGCGACGAAGGACGCGATAGTCGATCGAGGCATCGTGCGCGAAGTACTTCGCCACCGAAATATGCGGGCGCGTGGCGGATCGCGCGGTGCAGGTGCATGGCGGTGAGGGATATATCGCGGAGTACGGCATCGAGCGTTTTTATCGCGACGTGCGGTTGTTCAGGCTGTACGAAGGCATGTCGCAGATTCAGCAGATCATCATCGCGCACGGGCTGATGCGCGGTGCGGAGATCTGAAACACGCTAGCCGCGCGGATGATGCTCGCGGTGGATCTTCTGCAAGTGCTCACGCGCGACGTGCGTATAAATCTGCGTCGTCGAGATGTCCGAATGGCCGAGCAGCAGTTGCACCACGCGCAAGTCCGCGCCGTGATTCAGCAAATGTGTCGCGAACGCATGTCGCAGCGTGTGCGGCGACAACGGCGCATGCACGCCGCCGTTCAGCGCGTGCCGTTTGATGATGTTCCAGAACTGCTGGCGCGTCATGCCTTCGCCGCGCGAGGTGACGAACAGCGCGTCCGCCGAACGCGCGCTCAGCAGCGCTGGCCGCGCCTCGCGCAGGTAACGCCGGATCCAGTCGTGCGCCGATTCGCCGAACGGCACGAGGCGCTCTTTAGAGCCCTTGCCCATCACGCGCACAACGCCTTCGTTCAGGCCGACTTCCACACTCTTCAAGGTGACGAGTTCGGTCACGCGCAAGCCGCTTGCGTACATCAGTTCGAGCATTGTGCGATCGCGCAGGCCGAGCGGCGTCTCGATGTCCGGAGCATGCAGCAGCGCTTCCACCTGCGCTTCGTTGAGTGTCGAGGGAAAGCGCGGCGGCTGCTTCGCGGAACGCAGCTTCAAAGTGGGATCGGTCGCCGTGCGGTGCTCGCGCATCGCCCAGGCGTAATAGCGGCGAAACACCGAAAGACGCCGGTTCGCGGACGTGGCCTTGTCGCCACGGCGCGCGGTCATGTAGCCGTTCATATCGGCTTCATGGGCGGTATCGATCGATGCGCCGCGTGTGGCCGCGAGCCATTCGGCGAACAGCTTCAGATCGCGCCGATACGCTTCAAGCGAGTTTTTGGCGAGACCGTGTTCGAGCCACAAAGCGTCGCAGAACAGATCGATGGCGTCCGAGCTTGCCGTGAAGCCCAGCGGCGTTTGCGTGTCTTCAGTCGTTGCGCTCGTCATGCGATCGATACACCTTCGTGCGCCAACAGCCAGCGTTTCACGTTGCGATAAAACCCCTCGCCAGGATGATGCGCGAAGCCGCCGATTCCGCTCGCAGCCACCACGCGATGACACGGTATCACGATCGGCCAGGGATTGGAGCCACAGGCCTGCCCGACCGCGCGCGGCACGCTGCCGATTTCGTGCGCGAGTTGGCCGTAGGCCCACATCTGCCCCGCCGCGATGCCGCTTATGCCACGCCACACGCGCCGCTGATGCTCCGTGCCGCAGGTCGAAAGCGGCAGATCGAAGCGCACCGACGGCGTGTCGAAGTAGCGGCGAATCTGCGCGGCGCGATGCTCTGAACGTCGCCGGGCAGGTAGACGATTTCGCGCACGCCGGTTTCATCGGCGCGCAGGCCGACTTTGCCGAACGGCGCGTCGATCACCGCATCGAAAGGCTTCATGTTCCGCTCTCCTGTCGCAATGCCCATTGCACGTGTTCGCGCACGACGCCCGATGGATCGTCCGCGCGCGCATGCAGCGCACCGGCGATCGTGTTACGTTCCTCAGCCGAAAGCGAGGATGCGGCGCGCAACGCGTTGCCCATCGCCACCGCGATATTGCGCAGCCAGCACTCGTGCCCGATACGGCGGATCGCGCTGCCCTGCATGCGTGTGTCGAACTCCTCGGCGCTCCACGCGAACAACTCGACCAGCGACGCGCGATCCAGCCCGTGACGCACATCGAAATCCGCGACCGGCGCGGCCTGCGCGAACTTGTTCCACGGGCACACGAGCTGGCAGTCGTCGCATCCGTACACGCGATTGCCGATCAGCGGACGCATCTCCTCGGGAATGCTGCCGTGCAATTCGATCGTCAGATACGAGATGCAGCGCCGCGCATCCACACGATACGGCGCGACGATCGCGCCCGTCGGACATGCGCCGATGCAGCGCGTGCACTGCCCGCAATGCGCGCCGTCCCGCTCGGGATGCGGGTCGGCCGGTAGCGGGATATCGACGAAGATCTCGCCCAGGAAGAACAGCGAACCGGCATCGCTATCGAGCAGCAGCGTGTGCTTGCCGCGCCATCCGTTGCCCGCTTTCTGCGCGAGCGCCACTTCGAGCACCGGCGCAGAATCCGTGAACGCACTATAATTATAAGGTCCGATCGCGGCTTCGATGCGCTTTGCCAGTTGCTGCAGGCGTTGGCGCATGACCTTGTGGTAATCGCGGCCGCGCGCGTAGATCGACACGACCGCGTCAGCCGGCTTCGCCAGACGCGACCACTCCACGGCACGCCAGTCGTTCTTCTGACCATCCGCTGTCGGAACACTTTCAGCGCCCTTTTTAGCGAGCGTTTCGGCGGGCAGATAGGCTATTCTCGCGGTGATGACCCGTCGCGTTCCGGCCACAAGCTCGGCCGGTCGCGCGCGTTTCAGCCCATGTTTGGCCATATAATCCATCTCGCCGTGATAGCCTGCTTCAAGCCATGAAGCGAGACCTTCCTCGGCGTCCGACAGGTCGATATCGCTGATGCCGACCGCGCCGAACCCCAGCTCGCGACCCCACGCCCTGATGCGTCGGGCGAGTTCCGCCAGCGCTTCTTCATCGTGATGCGAGAGGAGCGCTCCAAAGGCGGCGTCATGCGACGCGGTCGTGATTTCAGCGGAATGTTCCGGCAATCGGTTCATCACGACATTTTACGAGCAATGCCCGAAAACCCCGCACGAAAGACGCAAACTACCACTCCCGCACGCCTCGAACGACGCTTCGAATTGCGCGACGAAGCCGCCACGACCGATTTCGGAGTTCGCTTCGCGCGGGCCATCGAAGTAACACGAACAGCAGCACGCGCCGAAGCATCCACCGAACCATTTAACGGTTTGCAAGTCCAGTTGATCGGTGACCTCGGCGCGGGCAAGACCACACTGGTACGCGCGATACTGCGCGCGCTGGGCCATGCAGGCCGCGTAAAGAGCCCGACTTACACGCTCGTCGAGCCGTATGCGTTCAACACCGCGAGCGGGCCGCTCGATATCTATCACTTCGATCTCTATCGCTTTGCCGATCCAGCCGAATGGGCCGATGCCGGCTTCCGCGAATATTTCGACCGGGGCGCGGTGTGTCTCGTCGAGTGGCCGCAGCAAGCTGGCGGTCTGCTCGGCGTGCCGGACCTCGTGTTCCAGCTATCGCTGCCGGACGAGCACGGCTCGCCAGGCAAATCGAACGAAGAAGAAGGCCGCGTGCTGACCGCGCGAGCGTTTAGCGAAACAGGAAAGACATGTCTCGAAAGATGTTGATCAAGCCGTTCCACTCGATCGAAGCGGGCACCTCCGCGCCGCACAACTGGCGTCGTCGCCAGGTGCTGCGCGCAAGCGCCTCGACGCTCGTGCTGGCGCTCGCGGCACCGCGTCTCGCGTATGCGAGTTCGGTGCTCGGCGTGCGCGTGTGGCCCGCGCGCGACTATACGCGCGTGACGATCGAGTCCGACCAGCCGCTGCAAAACACCAACCAGATGCTGCAGGGACCCGACCGTCTGGTGGTCGATCTCACCGGCATCGATCTCGATCAGGCGCTGCGCGACCTAGTCTCGAAGATCGCGCCGAACGACCCGCAGATTCAATCGGTGCGCGTCGGGCAGTATCAGCCGCACCTCGTGCGCATGGTGTTCGACCTGAAAGGCTCGGTGAAGCCGCAGGTGTTCACGCTCGGGCCGATCGGCAGCTACAAGTACCGGCTCGTTTTCGACTTGTATCCGGCCGTCGCCCCCGATCCGCTCATGGAACTGCTCGCGGAATCCGAGCGCAAGCAACAAGCGCTGGATCAGGCGAACCCGAATCCGGCCGCGCCGCCGCTCGCGACCTTGTCGGGACCGGCCACGCCGCAACCGACCCACGCGCCGGACGCGAGCGACGAGTTCTTCCAGAAGTACGCTGAACACGGCGCACCCGGCACGTCCGCACCCTCGCCGACGCCAACCCCGGCACCCAGGCCGACGATCAAGCCGGGCACGCCGCCCACGGTTCCCGCGCCGCCTGTCATCGCGAAGAAGGACGACGACCAGTATCAGTTCTCCACCCCGAAGCAGGGCCGCGGCACGACGCGCCTGCTTACCGTCGCGATCGATCCCGGTCACGGCGGCGACGACCCAGGCGCGATCGGCGGCAGCGGCACGTACGAGAAGCACATCGTGCTAGACATCGCCAAGCGGCTGCGCGCGAAGATCGATGCGCAGTCCAACATGCGCGCGATGATGACGCGCGACGCCGACTTTTTCGTGCCGCTCAACGTGCGCGTGCAGAAGGCACAGCGCGTCGGCGCGGACCTGTTCGTGTCGATCCACGCGGATGCCTTCACCACGCCGGATGCGCGCGGCTCGTCGGTGTTCGCGCTGTCGGAGCACGGCGCATCGAGTGCGGCGGCGCGCTGGATGGCGAACAAGGAGAACGCGTCGGATCAGGTCGGCGGCATCAACGTGAAGAGTCAGGACGCGAGCGTGAATCGCGCGATGGTCGACATGTCGACCACCGCGCAAATCCGCGACTCGATGCGCTACGGGACCTTCGTGCTAAACGAGATCGGCGGCATCAACAAGCTGCACAAGGGATCGGTCGAGCAGGCGGGTTTCGCGGTGCTGAAGGCGCCAGACATTCCGTCGATCCTCGTCGAGACCGCGTTCATCTCCAATCCGGAAGAAGAGCAGCGGCTGAACGACGAGGCTTATCGCGACAAGATGGCCAATGCGATTCTGAAGGGCATCAAACGTTATTTCGCGGCGAATCCGCCGCTCGCAAAGAGCCGGATGACCTGAGCATCACCCGTCACCCACGCTTTCGCGTCGTTGGCGGCATTCACCGCGCCGCCAATGCGAAACGCAGCACGATCCTGCCGCCGAACACGTTCACGAGCAGTCCCGCTATCACGAGCGCCGCGCCAACGACTTGCGCGGACGTCATCGCCTCGCCGAGAAACACCGCCGCCGACGCAATGCCGATCACCGGCACCAGCAGCGAGAACGGCGTGACCTGCGCCGCCGGATAACGCGCCAGCAGCTTGTCCCACAGACTTAGCCGACGATCATCGCGACGAAAGACAGATAAGCCACCGCGAACACCGACACCAGCGGAATGTGCGCGAGACTCGATGCGCGCCGCCCTTCGAAGATCAGCGACAACGCGAAGAACGACAGCGGCGAAATCAGGCTCGCCCACACCATCAGCGACAGCAGATCGACGCGCCCAATGCGCTTGGTGACGACATTGCCGAGCGCCCACATCGACGAAGCGGCGAGCGTTAGCAGGAATCCCGCCAGCGTCATGGCATGGCTGCCCTGCCTGCTGATCACGGCGAGCCCCGCGGCCGCGATCAGCAGGCCCGCGAAATCGCCGCGCGAATGCGCTCGCCGAGGAACATCGACGCGAAGATCAGCGTGAAGAAGGCCTGCGCCTGCAAGACGAGCGACGCCAGCCCGGCCGGCATGCCTACCAACATGCCGTAGAACAAGAGCGAAAACTGCCCGAAGGAAATGGTGAGGCCATAGGCGAACAGCCAGCGCAGCGGTATCTGCAAACGCTTGACGAAGAACACCGGCAGGGCCGCGAGCGTGAAGCGCAATGCGCCGAGCAGCATCGGCGGGACACCGTGCAGGCTCAGCTTGACGACGACGAAATTCACACCCACGCGAGAATCACCGCCAGCGCGACCAGCAGATCCTTCGGCGACATCACCCACTCCTTCTTACAAACGCTTTAACGAGGAGTGAAGTGTAGCGAAGCGTGCTGCGGCGGGATTGTGAAAACCCGCGCTCAAACGTGGAAATGTGCCGGATCGGGATAGGGGCAGGCCTCGCGGCCCGCCCCCTCCCACACCACCGTGCGTAC
>LFJI01000640.1 GCA_001235855.1 Candidatus Burkholderia brachyanthoides | reverse complement strand
CTTCAGAACATGGCTCAATCTCAGATTCCTGTTCACTTTTCTTGCTCTGCAAGTAAGTGCCGTACCTTAGTTTCCAATCGAAACTGAAAGTTATTGTTACTACTATTAGCTATCATTATTAATGGTTAATGTATGTGCTCATCTCATAACACCAAAAATCCTACTCAACTCACAAAGTCAAGCTTATATCTTATCGCAGTTCAATCTTATCCTATAGCCAAGACGTAACATTCAAATTCGGTTTCGAGGTTCTTAATATCTTTTAACCATCCCAGCACATACAAATAAACGATTAGAAGTCTAGAACAGTCCTTAATTCACAAACCATCAAGTATAAACTAGCAAAGCACAGTACAAGAATTCCAAACCCTTTTCAAGTGGTTTCCAAAATATTTTAAGCTAGAATAAAATCTCATTTAATGTTTTTAACATCATTAAACTCTTAGTAATGTCCAAAGAAAATTTAGAAAACATTTATCAATCAAAAGGGTTTTCAAAGCTTTAACCACGCTTTTGAGAATAGACCACGGTTTCTCAATCCACTTGGTTGCATAAATCATATTTTCAATCATTTTAAAAATAAGGAAATTAGTCCAAGCTTTTGACATGTTCTGATAACATCAGAGGTCATATCAAGAAGCTTGAAAGAATTGTGAAATCATTCTTGCCAGCTCAAAAACCTCAAACAACATTTTTAAACATCAAAGACAATTAGCATGGCCCAGAAGATTTTAAAACAGCTTCGGTTTCAGGCAAGTTAACTGTTAAAATCCATTGCATGCAATCCTAATCTATATCTACTAATTTAAAATCTGTATAGGGACAAGAACATTCATAAAACTTTTCACAATTTTAACATAGCAGTTGATCAATAAACCATACCAAAAATCAAACCAGTCCAACCAACTTCAAGCAGTCGACCGGCCAAACTTAAACTAAAATTCCAAGCCATTTGCAAAATATTTCCAGCTAGGTCAACGCCACAATATAGCATCTCCATACATGTTTAAACACTTAACAAATCTCAGAGAAATTTAACAAGAAGCTTAACTAGAACAAATTCTCAAAACCAATTCCCAAAACACAAAGTTTCAAAACATTTGTCGAGCTAGTTTGTCCCTAAAGATTTAAGA
>LFJI01000639.1 GCA_001235855.1 Candidatus Burkholderia brachyanthoides | reverse complement strand
ACGATGCGTCGATGACAATTAGCCGGGAGTAACATCCTCCCGTGAGGCAACACGCGCCATCGCGATACTTGTCGTTCCATTCGGCGAAACCGGGTGGATGATTGCCCACCTGATAACCATCGGGGCCGATGTCCCACGTTTCGGAGATGAGTTTACGCGTAGAAAGAATGGGGTCTTGCCGGATGGCGTTGAAGAAGCCCGAGCCGGGATCGAAGCCGTGACCTTCGCGGCCGAGCGTCACGCCGAGATCGAAACGGAAGCTGTCGATGTTGAACGCGGTGCACCAATAGCGCAACGAGTCCATCACCATTTGCAGCACGCGCGGATGCGACAGGTTCACGGTATTGCCACAACCCGTTTCGTTGATGTAGTGGCGTTCGTTGCCGGGAATGAGGCGGTAATAGCTTGCGTTGTCGACGCCGCGGCAAGAGACCGTGAGGCCGAGTTCGTCACCTTCGCAGGTGTGGTTGTAGACCACGTCGAGAATGACTTCGATGCCTGCTGCATGCAGTTGCCGCACGGCGATGCGCATTTCATTGAGGCGATGCGTGGACAGATACGACGGTTCCGGTGCGAAGAACGCGGCGGTGTTGTAGCCCAGTAGTTGCGCAGTCCGCGCTCGACGAGAAAGCGCTCATTGAGAAAGGTGTGCACGAGTAAAAATTCGACGGCGGTGATGCCGAGTTTTTGCAGGTGTTCGATGAACCATGGCGAAGAGAGCGCGGCGAAGGAGGCGCGTTCGTGTTGCCGGATATCGCCACGGCACATGGATGTACCGCGCACGTGTGTTTCGTAGATGATGGTTTCGCCCTAGGGCACCTCGGGGCGTACGTCGCGCGACCAGTCGAAGGCGTCGCCGGTGACGATGCATTTGGGCATGGTAGGTGCGGAGTCGCGGCGGTCGAGCGACATGTCGAGCCGGTTCGAGTGCACGCGATAGCTGAACAGCGCATCGGACCAGCGCCAGGGGCCGACGAGTTTTTTCGCGTAGGGGTCGAGCAGGAGTTTGTGCTGATTGAAGCGATGTCCGTGCTGCGACTGATAGGGTCCGTGCGAGGGTCCGTGCGCGCGAAAGCCCTAATACTACTGTGTCACAAAATATTTGAGGTAGCACAGCAATATGGACATCTGTTTAA
>LFJI01000638.1 GCA_001235855.1 Candidatus Burkholderia brachyanthoides | reverse complement strand
AATCATTTTAACACGTCTAAAAATTGGTTCCAGCACTTAAAATCTTTTATAACACATTAAGGATCATGTCTATAAAATTTGGGAATTTTTGAAAATGTCTAGATACCCCAAAACAGTCCCAAAACCCGAAATTTATGAACAGCAATTAGCAAAATTCCAGTTTTTGTGATTTTCAACTTCAAACGCCAAAATCATTTTTAGTCACTTCCAGAAATTAATTCTAGCTTTCCAGAACCTTTACAACACATTAAGGAATTCTAGAAAATTTTTTTAGAATTTTTCAACACTCCTAAGTATTTTAAAATCATACCAAAAGTCCGAAAATCAAAAGTAATTTCCAGCAAGGTTCCGGTTTTACCAATTTCCAACATTTAACAACCAAAAACCATTTTGGATGCCTCCAAAAATTAATTTCAATTTTCCAGAACCATTATAATCCACTTAAGGTCATTTTAAAACTGGTTCCATAATTTTCATGGAAATTTGGTTATTGAAATCAACAAGAACCCGAAGATGAACAACATTTTCCAGATTTTACACAACTTTGGTTTTCTTACCTTTTGATCCATCAAAACATTTTTGCATGTTGCCAAAATCATCTTAAATGACTTAATACTCATTTATGAACATTTTTAAACCAAAAACAGTAGGGTTCAATAATCAAAACTCAGTTTTCCAAGCAAGATCATCCAAAATTTTGGCAAACCATTTGCTGGAATTTTTCAATGAAACCCGATTCCATGCACAACATCAAGCAACCGAATTTTCCTATATGTCATGCTATTTTTGCCATTCAACTTCTTAATCTACTCAACATAGATTATTTAACAACAAAACTAGCAATTAATCCTCAAGGATTCGGCCAATACATCAACCGAAACCAAGATTCAGCCACACAAAATCCCAACTTGTCTAGATCCTAGTTTTTCTTGCATTTTTAGTTTGATTAACCGATTGAAATTCATGCTTTGTGATTTATTCCACTTTCAACCGGTTGAATAACCATGATTTGCAAAACAACCGGGATCCATGATTTAATCTAGCATGCATTTACAATTTTTCTTTCAAGCAAAGCAATCGCTTTTCATGCATCAAAGGCCTAGAATAGTGTGGTGCTACTTACTTCTTGTCCCCCGATT
>LFJI01000637.1 GCA_001235855.1 Candidatus Burkholderia brachyanthoides | reverse complement strand
GACTTGCCCCTCGGCGTCAACCCCGCACTGCTATAGATGCCTGGGCTTTTGCCGGTCCCGGGCGGGCACGAACAGGAGTGCGGTGGCGCCTTTCTCAAGCCAGGACTCCCCAGTTGCCAGCGCCGTAACATGTGCTTTCGAGACCATCGGCACCATGCTGAAGTCGAACGTCGCAAGGGTCTTGGTCGGATCCAGGTGCGACTCGGCACGGTGTCGTTCGATGCGCCGTTTCACTCGCTCGGCCAGTTCGTGTTCGAGCAGTGCGCCGATCAGCCGCGTGGCCTGCCATCCTTCTCTGTCTAAACGCTCGGCGAACTCGGGCCACAACCTGCCGATTGTTGGCAAACGCAACTCGTTGAGCATCAGGGCCATGCGGCCGTTGTCATTGGAGGGTTCGTTCCATGCCGTCACCTTGTCGAGCAACGTGTCATAGACTGCGACGGGTGGCATGTGAATCACCACCTTGGGACACAAGGTCTGACGTGGCGCGAATTCGTCGCGCAGCTGCTTGAGATCGGGTAGTTCGCCTGCGTCGAACAACGCGTCGAGCCGCTCGGCGAGTACGGCCTCGACGCCGTGGAGGCCCGCGAGTTCGGCAGGCCAACCATGATCTTGCAAGCCTGGTGTTGCGTCAGTTGTGCCTCCAGCCGCTCCCAGGTTCGACGGTAAGCCTCGCGAGGAAACAGTGCGTCACGAAACGCGAGTCCCTTGAACGCCTGAGGTTTGCGTCTGAGCGAGTCGATGAAGTGGCGGTAATCAAGAAGTGCGTGGCGGTTGTCGGCGGCACGGGAGCCTCGCGGCGTGCTGTGCACCAGTGCGCCAGACAGGTAGCAGTCGAGCCGGTCACCATAGATCCGCACCTTCAGCCTGTGGCCGATCAGGCGCGACGGCGCACTGTAAAGGATGCCGCGCACGGTAAATGGTAAATGTGCTGCAGCGGGTCACGAGTGCTTCGTCCTCAACGAGGTCAGTGGTACGACGTTTAGGCAGATTGCGTAATTCGCGGAAGCTGGACACGCGTTTCGTGTGAAGGTGGACGGCTAATTCGCGTGAAGCTGGACAGTCGGAGCGCAACGACGCGGGATTTTCGCTTTTTACTCTGACTGCGGATTGGTGGTCAAACTCTTTTTACGCTTTCG
>LFJI01000636.1 GCA_001235855.1 Candidatus Burkholderia brachyanthoides | reverse complement strand
GTGTATCTTTACAACCTTTAACTCTAGATGATTCTTACAAGCCTAATGCATTATACATGATATAAAGTGCCTTTGCATTTAAACTTAAATTTTTCTTATCATTTTCATCTAACTCATTTCGAGTTTTAGGCCTAGGTGCACATGCTTTTTTGCTAGATGAACTATCACTAATCATGGAAATATATGGACCTTCATCTACAATGTACCATAAATCATAATCCATTTTTAAAAAGGTTTCCATTCTTTTCTTCCATTCACCAAAATTCACACCTCTAAATAGAGGAGGTCTAGTGGTAGATTGTCCTTCACTAAAAGAGCTTTGTTTAAGGTTGCCATTTGGGATCTACTCAAGCTTGTTAGAGCTTATAGCAAGGAGTTAAGTTCAAACCAACAAGTATCAATTTTTTAAGGCTATGTTCTTGCTAATTCAATGAGCACAAGCTTTGATACCAATTGTTGGTCCCAAATAATCAACAACAATTGAAAACCCAAAGATGCAATCAATAAATCAAAGAAACTTAACACACTTGATTGCAATAAATCAAACCAAACAAACAAGAACAATGTATAGAAAAATTCTTGTCAATAACAAAGGGAAAAAGAACAACTTACAACAATGGTGATTTTCACACTTCACCTTGTACAATGATGAGTGTCCTCCTCCCACCAACCAAGTCCCTTAGGTTGAGGCAAGCAAGGATTACAATCTCTCAAGATCACTCACTCAAACCTACAAGAGAAAGCTACTCTCTCCACCCCTTGTCTAAGTTTTCTAACTTCCCAACCCAAAGCTACACTAGATCTAGCACTCAAATTCTCACAATTTAGTGCTAATCTAAGAGCTATTACAAGCTTAATCACTAAGCTATTACAATGGCTTTCATAGCCTCAATCTCATTGCTTTCACAGCCCTTGAGTTGCTCTCACAGCTAACATCAAGCTTCCTTTTTTGTTTGTGGCGTTTATGAAGCTTTTATAGTTGTACAAAAAAATTTGCCCATCAAACTAGCCGTTAGGGAGTTTCGGGCGGACTGTCGGGCGACTGACCCTTGCACCCGACACGTCGGGTAATGTGTCGTTTGAAGCTTCGTCCGAAAGTCCTGATCGAAAATAAAATTTTTGCTTCAATTTTTCTCGATTGAT
>LFJI01000635.1 GCA_001235855.1 Candidatus Burkholderia brachyanthoides | reverse complement strand
CAAGGTTGTCTACACATTTTAATTTAGTAACAAGCCAAAACATGTATAATCTCAATACTCATGAAGTCTAGACTAGATATATGCACTTTGCACATTCAAGTCCACTTAGATTTTCATATCCATGCAAGAAAATGGCTATTTCTTCATGGGCAATCCTCAATGTGGCTGGAATTCGAACAAAAAGCTCAACCATACATTAATATCCATCAACAAACGAAATTAAACAAAGCCCATAACATAAATACAAATAAAACATAATCAATTCTTAGCCAAGCATTTAAAAATGTAAATAAAAGAAGTTGGGGATAAACTCATGAAATTAGACTAAGAATAGTTAAAGTTGGGGCCTCTAGAGTGAGGATTCCAAGCCCATTCATTATCCAAAATCTCAGAGCCATCCTCCAAATCAGTAATGAAAGCATGACTATGAAAGAAAATTGATTTTATTGAAATAAAATAAAACTAAGCTAGGAGAGAGAGAGCACACTTGCTATCCAATTGTAAACCCTAATCTCCACTACCCTTAAAATGTGTAATACATGTTCTATTTATAGAGAACAATTCGTAAAGGGCATAAATGTAAAGTCCTAGGCTAAATTAGGGAGTTTAGACACTTAAAATTGCACTTAAAAGTACAATTTAGGGCTGCTGGAGCCGAGGGTTGCTACCCTCAAAAGTGAGGGTCGCAACCCTCACCAGGGTCACAACTCTCAAATGTGAGGGTCGCGACCCTCAGGCAATTTTTGCCCTAGGGTTGCTCTTTTGCCTCCCTTTTGAGTTTCTTCATCTTTCGATGATTTTTTGAGGGTTTTTCATGCATTTTTGGCCTTCGACTTCTTCACGAAAGTTGTTCGTCTAGCTTCCAAGAGTCCACTCCAACTTGAATCATCTGAATCGGATCATCGTGTCAGCCGGTGCGGATCTCGGAAGCTCAGCTGTTCAACAATTTCAGCACTAACTTTCGCGCAAAGTCTTTTCCTCCTTTCTTTGGTCTTTTACCTCATTTTGGACCTGAAATTCAACCAAAAAGATGAAGTTTAACATTTATACTCCTTGTGTCCCTTCATGCACATAAATAACTAAATCATTAAAAACGGTGCATGAACACAACCCGAACTACACATTTTATACCCTTTTATTCACACTTC
>LFJI01000634.1 GCA_001235855.1 Candidatus Burkholderia brachyanthoides | reverse complement strand
TGCGGATTTCGGTGATAGTGATCAGCCGTTTCGGCGAACGTGATCAGTTTGGAAGGTGGTGTTGCGCGGTCAATGGATTATAGCGAAGGTGATCATGATCAGGATGTGGCGGACTGCTTGGCGTTGGTCCTTTGCATCGATTCGCCCTTCAACGGCAGCTTGTGGGCTTGATGTACGAGGCGGTCGAGGATCGCGTCGGCGAGTGTCGGGTCCTGCAGCCGGCACATCGGATGAGCATGCGCAAACTGAAGGAAGTACTGCGGCTGAAGTGGGCGTGCGCCCTATCGCACCGCCAGATCAGCCGGGCGATCGGCATCAGCGTCGGCGCCATTTCGGCGTATGCAGCCCGCGCCACTGCGGCGGGGCTTGACTGGGCTGCCGTCGAACCGATGGCCGACGACGAACTCGAAATCAGGCTGGACCTGTCAGCGGAGGCGGCAGTTCCGACCCGGCGGCTCGAACGGCTGCTGAAATCCGCAAAACTCAAGAACCCTCAAGCTTGCGTTGAGGACAGCGAGTACCGGCAGAGCCGAGGTATTGACAAAGGTGTTGTCGCTGCACTCGCTGGTTGCGACTGGATTCGCAAGGCGCAGAACCTCATCCTGACGGGACCAACCGGCGCTGGGAAAACCTGGATCGCATGCGCGTTTGGGCAACAGGCCTGCCGGCAGGGCTTCTCCGTCTTGTACGTGCGTGTTGCCCGGCTGTTCGAAGAATTGAAGATCGCCCATGGCAACGGCAGCTTCAACCGGCGGCTCGCACAGCTTGCCAAGATGGACGTGTCCTGCTGCTCAATGACTGGGGCCTGCAGGATCTCGATCAGGGCGCCCGAAATGACTTGCTCGAAGTGCTCGACGACCGTGTCGGCACGCGCTCCACAGCTCCACAATTATTACCAGTCAGTTGCCGCTCGAACACTGGCATGCCTGGCTGCAGGACCCGACACTCGCCGACGCGATCCTCGACCGCCTCGTACATCAAGCCCACAAGCTGCCGTTGAAGGGCGAATCGATGCGAAGGACCAACGCCAAGCAGTCCTCCACATCCTGATCATGATCACCTTCGCTATAATCATCCATTGACCGCGCACGCAATACCACCTTCCAAACTGATCACGTTCGCCGAAACGGCTGATCACCATCACCGAAATCCGCA
>LFJI01000633.1 GCA_001235855.1 Candidatus Burkholderia brachyanthoides | reverse complement strand
ACCACTGATCACGTCCGAGCGGAATCGCTGATCACGTTCGCCGAAATACGCACTATCAGCTTCTCCTGGCTGCACCACACGACGGTTATTGGCCCGCCAGCGCGCTCGTCGAGAGTGATGCTTTGACCGCAAGTGGCAGGATCTGACACCAGTACTTTCGATGACGTGTGCTGTATTCCCCAACACCGTTGCGCAGGTCCAGGCTGCACAGGGCGACTATGCGTGGACGCTCTGGCGACCGTATGCCTGCTGCCAGCGCCGCGGGCAGACGTTTCTCGGCAGCACGGATTTTGACTGAGGAGCGTGCATGATGATCTCGCGTGTTTTCTGTCGGTTCCCACTGCGCCGTTTGCTCGCGGTCGCGTTGCTGCTTTGCTGTGTCGCGGGCCGGGCGCAGACGCAGAGGCAGCTCGGCAGCACTGGTGCGAGTGTGAGCGGAAGCGTGATCGGCGACGATGTGCTATATCACGTGGGTGGCGGACATGCCGTTTCCATGAGCAGCACGGGCAACATGCAGAGTCTGCGAGTGGGTCTCGGCTGGAACAACAATCTGATCTGCGGCGACATGAGTCTGTCCAACACGCTTCAGAACCAGCTGAATGGCGTGACGAACAGGTTCCAGACCATCATGAGCCAGGTAATCCAGAATGCGACCGGCGCGGTAGCGTCGCTGCCGGCACGGATCATCCAGCGTGCAGATCCGGGCCTGTACAACCTGCTGACCAACGGGATTCTGCAGGCGCGACTCGATTTTGACCGCTCGAAGGCGACCTGCAGGGCTATCGCAAATCGAATGGCCGACCTGGCAGGCGGCCAGGTCGGCTGGAACCATCTCTCGGAGGGCATGGCGCTGAAGCAGTCCGTGACGGGTACCGACGCGGTATCCGCGATCAGCCAGGCGGAGTCCACGCACGGCAATAACGGTGTTCCATGGATTGGCGGCAACAGTGCCGGCGGCGCCGGGCAGAGTTCGATCCGCGTGGTAGGGGATGTCACGAAGGCGGGATACAACCTGCTCAACGGTCGCAGTGTGACCGACACATCCTCGATCGACAGCGGGACATGCGGTATTATGTGAAAGTGAGAGATCTTTTATCAATGCCGCCTTCTTTTTGACGAGGTAATCCGGTCCGGAGTCGGTGTGCTCTCGAGTCG
>LFJI01000632.1 GCA_001235855.1 Candidatus Burkholderia brachyanthoides | reverse complement strand
TGCGACACGTGTCGCACTGGAGAGTAGTGGATGTAGCGCTTGATGGCGGCCTGAAGGGCTTCGATGCTCTCGAGAACCCATACTCAGGCGGAAGAACTCCGCCTGAGTATGCCAAAGAAGCCTTCCATCGCTGCGTTATCATGGCAATTAGCCTTACGCAACATGCTCCGGGTCAGCGCCCGTTTTTGTAGTAGGCGGCGATAAGAAGACAGGTATCTATAAGCAGTGCGGCAGTGCGGGGTTGACGCCGAGGGGCAAGTCGATGATGGGGCTGCAAGGCGCCTCGACGAAGTGATCACGGGTCGACCTTGCACCATCGAATTCAATAGCTTTTTATCTGAATCCGGGTGCAGGACGAACGCCGAGGGGCAAGAGTATGAGGCCGAGCTTCTGTCGAATCAGGAACTGGTATGTTCCGCACGGCGCCGCGTTCTTGACCTCATCCGCTGGACCTGCCCGGCCCTTGCGCCAGTGTTACCCGATACGGTGACGCATCTCACATTGGCCATTCTCGGCGAGCTGTTCGATCCGCGCAAGGTTGTCGCCATGCGGCGCGATGTGCTCACCCGATTTCTGTCGCGACACGCCTCAGGCAATCATCCCAAGAGCGGCCCCTTTATCGATTCGCTGGTCGAGAAACTTAAGTCAGCTGCCGAGGAGAGCATTGAGCTCCATGGTGATAGTGTCAATTTCGTTGCACTGCAATTCGAGGTGGCACAGGAGGTCAAGCATCTGCGATTGTGGGATCGCCACGTCACCGCGATCGAGCGTGAGGTGGAGCAGATCTATCAGCGGGTGCATCCGTCCAATGCGCTTCGATCGATCCCCGGCATTGGGGCGACCCAGGCTCCGTTGTTCATCGGCGTACTCGGCTACGCAAAACGCTTCCGTAACGAGGATCACATCCGTGGCTTCTGCGGCATGTTTCCAACCAGAAGTTCATCTGGTGGCAGGGAGAAGCCCGGCCAGAGGCTGACAAAGAGCGGTAGCGATCGCCTCAAGCGCGCGCTGTACATCGCCGCGGACGTCGCACGCAAGATCGATCCAGATCTTGCCGCCGTGTACTGGCGTCTTCATGGTGAACAAGGGACATCACCACAAGCAAGCCATTTGCGCAGTTGCTACGCGTTTGATCAACCGGATCTATCGCGTGCTGAAG
>LFJI01000631.1 GCA_001235855.1 Candidatus Burkholderia brachyanthoides | reverse complement strand
TTATAGTCTATTTTATATGCTTTTTAGGTATTAGAACTTAGATTAGAGAATAAAGTGCCGATTATGCTCTATTATTCACCGATTTGATCATTAGTGTGCATAATTGGCCTAAATGAGCTTAAACGATGAATCTTCACTACTTTTGCGCTATTTGCAGGTTAAAAAGCTTGGAGAATTTTAAAGGATATTTTTTCGGCGGCTTCGGATCGAGAATCGACACGGACTTCAACGCGCGATGCGGCTTCCGGAATCTGCTCAGCAACCTACGAGGCTCCGATTGGGGTGATTTCAGAGGCAGCGGATTCTTGGAAGCATGAGGATCAATTCTCGTGAAGAAGCCGAAGCCAAATTCCAAGCAGAAGGACCTCAAAATGGAGCAAGAAGTGAAGAAATATGAAGAAATGAAGAAATGAGAACACAAATTGGACAGCAGGGGAAAGTTGTCGCAACAACTTTCCCCTGAGGCGCAGGAAGCGCCTCTTGTCGCGACAAGAGGGCCTCTTGTCGCGACAAGAGGCCATAATTTGTGGCCTTGTCGCGACAAGGCCACTCCTTGTCGCGACAAGGCCTCCCAATTGCAGAGCAATTTTGCTCTGCAATTTCGTTTTTTGTCCGTAGTATAGTTTTTAAGTACCAAAAACGTTTTTAGACTCCTCTAGTTTAGTTTAAAATGCTTTTGTGTCATTTTAACTCTTTCAAATTCAAACCCTAAACTAGTATTTATAGTGTTGGAGGGTTAGGGTTTGAATGAGAAGTGAATTAAGTGTATACAAAATGTTTGGAAGCAATTAAAATTAACTAAAAACGCTTCCTGTACGATCAATTTTTAAGCAGATAGTCGGACAAAATTGCAGAGCAAAAGTTACTCTGCAATTCTGTGGCCTTGCCGCGTCAAGAGGTAGCCTTGACGCGGCAAGGCTACCAATTTCATGCCCTTGCCGCGTCAAGAAGCAGCCTTGACGTGGCAAGGCGTGATTTTACACGCCCAGGGAAAAGTTGTGGCGACAACTTTTCCCTGCTGCCCCTCTTTTACCTTCCTTTCTTGGTTTCTTCACTTCTTGCTTCATTTTGAGGTCCTTCGGCTTAGATTTTGGCTTCGGCTCCTCACAAGAATTGATCCTCAGTCCTTCATTTTGCGATTTCGTGTCTCTTTTAAACT
>LFJI01000064.1 GCA_001235855.1 Candidatus Burkholderia brachyanthoides | reverse complement strand
TCATGCAAAAGACAAGATGTAAATACATTTCATCGAATGAAAACAGACCCTAGGAGAGTCGTCGCCCGAGAGCGACGACGAGACGTGACGCGTTACTTCGCAGAGGCGGCGAGCTGTTCGAGCGCGTCGCCGGTATACGCACGATGCGCCAGTCGGGCAGCACCGTCGCGCCCATCTTTTCGTAGAAGTCGATGGCGTTCTGATTCCAGTCGAGCACGGACCATTCGAAGGAAGCGTCTGCATTGCCGCTCGACGGCGAGTTCGCTTCTTCAGCATCATCGTGCCGAGTCCACTGCCGCGCAGCGCCGGGCGCACGTAGAGATTTTCCAGATACAAACCGCGCTTGCCGAGGAACGTCGAGAAGTTGTGGAAGAACAGCGCGTAGCCGACCACTTCGCCGTCCCGTTCCGCAACCAGCGCTTCCGCCGAAGCACGTGCGCCGAACAGCGCGTCCTGCACGCCTTCCTTCGTCGCGATGAAAAGATGCATGAGCTTCTCGAACTCGGCGAGTTCGTACATCAGCGCGAAGATCGCGCCGACGTCGTCAGGCGTGGCGGCGCGGATCGACGCGGCGCTCACGCTTCACACTTCCTCCGACACATCGGTCAAAACGATTTCGATGCCGCCGAAGCGCGATGCCACCCAGTTGTACGCGTGGCAGGCGATCCACAACAGCACGAAGCCGAGGATGGCGTTGAGAAGCAAGGCGCTCGTGACGGTGCTCACTTCCACCGAGCCGTATCGCACGAATGCGACCACCACGCCGAGCAGCACGATGGGCACGCTGAAGGTGAGGTACACGAGGATCAGGGCCTTGGCCGTCGGTCCCGGTGCGATGGATGAGATCTGCTTTTTCATGGAGGTAAAACCCCGTCTATCGATGAAATTGAATCATTGTGTCGATATCGCTCGATGAGCGTATGCGTCAGATCAGGCCGTCGAACGGCACGATCTCGACCTCGTCGCCCGCGTCCACGTCGCTTCGCGCATGCTCGAGCACGATGAAGCAATTGGCTTCGCTCATCGAACTCAGCAAGCCCGAGCCTTGCGGACCGGTCGTCACGACGCTCCAGCCGCCGTCGTCGTGACGCGTCGCGATGCCGCGCTGGAACTCGGTGCGGCCCGCGCGTTTCTTCATCGGCCCGGCGCAGGTCGCGCGGATGCGCAGCGTTGACTTGTGCGTCGCGCCCGACATCGCGAGCAAGGCTGCGCGCACGATGAAGTAGAACGTTGCCATCACCGCGACCGGACTGCCTGGCAGTCCGAAGAATAGCGCCGACTCGCCCGTGCCCGCGCGCGGTCCCGACCAGATGCGGCCGAAGGCGAGCGGGCGGCCGGGGCGCATCGCGATCTTCCAGAACGCGACGTCGCCCAGCGAGTTCATCAGCTCGGGCGTGAAGTCCGCGTCGCCGACCGATACGCCGCTCGAACTGATGACGACGTCCGCCGCTTGTGTCGCGCGGCGTAGCGCATCGTTCAGCGAGGCACGATCGTCGCGCACGATGCCGAGATCGATCGTCTGGACGCCCAGGCGCTTGAGCATGGCGAACAGCGTGTAGCGATTGCTGTCGTAGAGCGTGCCCGGCGCGAGTGTTTCGCCTACCGAGCGCAGTTCGTCTCCGGTCGAAAAGAACGCGACCGTGAGCCGCTTGAACACGGCGACATCCGGCGATACCGAGCGACGCCAGCAAGCCGAGATCCGATGCCCGCACCATGCGGCCCGCGCGCCAGGTCTTCGCCGGACAGGCGCCGGTTTTGCCCCGGCCGCACCGCCGAAGTGGCGAAGCGGATGGCGTCGCCATCGCGCGTGATGATCTCTTGCGGCACGACCGTATCGCAGCCCAGCGGCATCAGCGCGCTAACAGGCGCCTGGGGCGTCGGCGAACGGGCGGCCGGCGAACGCGTAGCCGTCCATTGCAAAGTTGTCGAAGGCGGGCACGTCGATGGGCGAGATCACGTCTTCGGCGAGCACGCGGTCCAATGCGTCGAACAGTCGCACGCGCTCCACCGCCGATTCGCCCGCGCGCGGCATGGCCCACTGGCGCACGATCTCCTGCGCGGCTTCGACGGGCAACGCGTTGGGATCGTACTCGGTGACGCAACCGGAAAGTGGCTTGGACGTGATCACGAGTGGGAATGGGTCGCGGACGTGATCCGGGCGAGGGTGCGGCATGCGAGTCGCGTGAGATTAGCGCCCGAATGCGTTAGCGGCTTGTCATGGCTGCGCCGCGTGCTGCTGCTAGCGGCGCTCCAGCTCGGCCAGCTGGTGTAAATGTATTGATATTGTAAAATGCACGATCGTCGTGAAATGGTACTTCCGCCGCCCTGTGGCTTGCGTACCACGCGCCTACCTTGCGTTCGCCGGCGGCGAGCCACGCGTCGAGGTCGTCCGCGAGCAAGGTCCGAGCAAAGACGGGATGCGCGTGCCATCCGTTTCTTGCGTGGCCGCGTAGGCGATGTCGGTATTCGCCGCGCGCAACGCCTGCATCAGCGTGAGGCCCAGTCGCGGATCGACGAAGGGCGCGTCGCACGGCGCGGTCAACACGAACTCGGTGTGCGCGGCGCGCAGCCCGGCGGCGATGCCCGCGAGCGGACCGGGAAAATCGCCGTGCGTATCGGCGGCGACTACGCGTGCATCGAACGATGCGCCCATTCCGATGCGCCCATTCGCGCGTACTCGGCGGCGGAGCGATTCGTGCTGGTCAGCATCGCGCCGGCTTGCGGCGCGAGCCAGCGTAACGCATGCAACGCGAGCGGTTTGCTGCGGAACGGCTGCATGCCCTTGTCGACGCCGCCCATGCGCGAGCAGCGAGCCGTTGGTCGTGAGTGTGAGGTCGAGCGGACGACCTTTCGGGCGTGCGCAGGAACGCGAGCCGCTCGATCAGATATTCGATGTTCTTGCGTAGCAACGGCTCGCCGCTCGTCAGGCGGATTTTCTCGACGCCATGCGCAACGAACACGCGTGCGAGCCGCTCGATTTCCTCGAACGACAGCAAGGCCGCGTGCGGCAGAAACTGGTAGTTCTTGTCAAAGACTTCGCGCGGCATGCAGTAGACGCAGCGAAGTTACAGCGGTCCGTCATCGAAATGCGCAAATCGCGCAAGTGGCGCGCGAGCGTGTCCGTCACGAGCCCGGACGGCGACGCCGCGACGCCGGAAAAGTCCGGAATCGCGCTGATGTCGGCCAGGGGAATGATGTGTCGGGACATGGATGCTCGGGGTGATGGAAGCTGTTTTCGAATGTTGTGAATGTTGTAATCAGAAGATCATTTTAGCGGATGCGGCCCTTCCGGGTTATCGGCGGGACGGATTTTCACCTAAACGGGACTCAAAAAAAGCGCCATCGACGTGAATCGATGGCGCTTTTGGCCTTTGCGGATCGCGCGGCGGCCATTAGTCGCCACGAGGTTCCGCTTAGGCGCCGCTCAATGCAGGGTCTTGCTGGTCTCGACCTGCTGCATCGGCGTCGGATCAACCGGCGGCAACGACTTGCGCTCGCGCGGCACGCGGATCGGTGCCGGTTCGCGTGCCGCGGCGGCGCTTGCCTCGCGCAACTTGTCGGCGTCGGTGTTCACCCAGACGAGGCCGGCGTTTTCCAGCATCGGCTGGAGCGTTTCCAGCGACATCGGCTGCGCGGGGCGCACGGCCGGAACGGCGCGGGGCGCTTCCGGTGCCTTCGGTGCTTCAGGCGCTTGCGGTGCCGTTTCGACTGCGGCCGGGGCTTGCTCGCTCACGACCGGCGTCGTTTCTGCGATCGGTTCGGCCGGGACGACCGAAGTCGTTTCCGGCGTCGGTGCGATGACTGCGATCTTCACCAGATCGGCGGCGTGGACTTCGGCTTTGGCGGGTGCTTCGACCGGAGCGGCCGGCGTTTCCATCGGTTGCGCGGTCTCGACGGGCTTCGGCGCTTCCACTGTCGCAGGCGCGACGGGCGCGAACAGATCAACAGGAGGCGCTTCTGCGACCTTCGGCGTCGGGCTGAACGGGTTCTCGATCGACGGCGCGGCGCTCGGCTTGGCGAAGAACTCAGGCGCCTGTTCCGGCGAGTGAAGCTTCGTCTCGACCGGTTCCGGTTCCGCTTCCACGCGCGGCTCGGCGGCGGAGGCGGGCGCAGGCGCGGCTTCTGCGGCCTTTGCTACTAAGGGCTCGGCTTCCACCGGCTTCGCTTGCGCTTGCTCGACGACCGGCTGAGCCTCCGGCACTGCGACCGGACGTGGCTCGCGGCGCGCGGCGGCTTCCTGCGCGGCTTCGGCATCGAACACGCCGGCTTGCGCCGACAGGCTTTCCGCCGAACCTTCGGCTTCCGCCACGTCGGCGGCGTGATTCACCGTCATGCCGTCTTCTTTGCGCTCGCGACGACCGCCACGACGGCTGCGGCGACGGCTGCGGCGGCGGCGCTCTTCACCGTCACCCGCGCCCTCCGGCGATGCATCCGCGCCGGTCGGCAGCCCTTCGGCATCGACCTGCGCCGCTTCGACGATCTCCGACGGCACCGTTTCGCCTTGCCTCAGTGCTTCGACTACGGCATCCGGTTGCGGCTTGCGACGCTCACCGCGCTCTGCGCGGTCGGGACGCTCGCGGCGTTCCTGATGCTCGCCGCCTTCCTGACGGGCATTGCGCTCACGCGCTTCGCGATCTTCACGGCGCTGACCCTGACGGCCGGCGCCGTTACCGCCCGTGCCCGCACCCGCCGCCGCGCCGCCGACTGCCGCGCCGTCACGACCAGTGCCGCCACGACGATTGCGGTTACGATCGCCGCCTCCCGTGCGTTCACTGCGCTCGCGCTGCGGACGCTGGGCCGGTTGCACTTCGACCGGAGCGGGCGCTTTGGGCTGAATGCCGAACAGATTCTTGATCCACGCGATGAAACCGCCGTTCGCGGGCACCGGCGTCGGCACGGGCACGGCTGCCGCTTCGACCGGAGTCGGTTTGACCGGCACGCTCGGCGCGGGCTTTTCGGGCGTGATGCCCTTGACCACCGCTTCCTGCTTCGGCTTCACTTCCTCGCTACGCTTGCTGTAGCCGGTTTCCGATTCGAGATCGGTCGCCACTTCGACGGCCATCTTCCACGACGCGCGTGGATCGTCCAGGTGCGCATCGTCGTGACGCAGACGTTCCAGCTTGTAATGCGGCGTTTCCAGATGCTTGTTCGGGATCAGCACGACATTGACCTTGAAGCGCGACTCGATCTTGTTGATCTCCGAGCGCTTCTCGTTCAGCAGGAAGGCGGTGACTTCGACCGGCACCTGGCAGTGGATCGCCGCCGTGTGCTCCTTCATCGCCTCTTCCTGAATGATCCGCAGCACTTGCAGCGCGGACGATTCCGTATCGCGAATATGACCCGTGCCGTTACAACGCGGGCACGTCACATGGCTGCCTTCGGAGAGCGCCGGACGCAGACGCTGGCGCGAAAGCTCCATCAGACCGAAGCGCGAAATCTTGCCCATTTGTACGCGGGCGCGGTCATGCTTGAGCGCGTCTTTCAGGCGTTGCTCGACTTCGCGCTGGCTCTTGGCCGACTCCATGTCGATGAAGTCGATCACGATCAGACCGCCCAGATCGCGTAGACGAAGCTGACGCGCGACTTCGTCGGCGGCTTCGAGATTGGTGCGCGTGGCGGTCTCCTCGATATCCTCGCCCTTGGTCGCGCGCGCCGAGTTCACGTCGATGGCGACGAGTGCCTCGGTGTGGTCGATCACGATCGCGCCGCCCGAGGGCAGCGGCACCGTGCGCGAGTACGCCGTTTCGATCTGATGCTCGATCTGGAAGCGCGAGAAGAGCGGCACGTCGTCGTGATAGCGCTTCACCTTTTGCAGGTTGTCGGGCATCACGATATCCATGAAGGCGCGCGCCTGATCATGGATTTCGGTCGTGTCGATGAGGATTTCGCCGATATCCGGCTGGAAGTAGTCGCGAATCGCGCGGATGACGAGGCTCGATTCGAGATAAATGAGCATCGGCTGACCGGCGACGCCGCTCTGCGACGCGGCTTCGATGGCGCGCCACAGTTGCATCAGGTAGTTCAGGTCCCACTGGAGCTCTTCGGCCGAACGTCCGATACCGGCCGTGCGCGCGATGATGCTCATGCCTTCCGGCAGTTCGAGCTGCGCCATGGTTTCGCGCAGTTCCTGCCGCTCGTCGCCTTCGATCCGGCGCGACACGCCGCCGCCGCGCGGGTTGTTCGGCATCAGCACGAGATAGCGGCCGGCCAGCGAAATGAACGTCGTCAGCGCCGCGCCCTTGTTGCCGCGCTCTTCCTTCTCGACCTGAACGATCAGTTCCTGGCCTTCGCGCAGCGCGTCCTGGATGCGCGCGGAGCGCATCTCGACGCCGTCGCGGAAATACTGGCGGGCGACTTCCTTGAACGGCAGAAAACCGTGGCGGTCTTCGCCGTAGTTGACGAAGCAGGCTTCGAGCGACGGCTCGATGCGGGTGACGACTCCCTTGTAGATATTGCCTTTGCGCTGTTCGCGCCCGGCGGTTTCGATGTCGATGTCGATGAGCTTCTGCCCATCGACAATGGCGACGCGCAATTCTTCTTGCTGCGTCGCGTTAAACAGCATGCGTTTCATGAAACGGCTCCAGAGTAGATCCGCTTTCCCTCGTCTTGCGAATCGGCGCCGCTGATTCGGAACATCACGCGCGCGAAGCGGGAAGGTGAGCGTGCCACGCTTTTTGTGTTGTTACAAAGCACGCTGGAGCGGGACTTCTGGCGGGAGAATTGCCGAAAGCGGGCAGGGCCGCACGCGTTGAAACGTGGCGGCGATGCCGTGGGGCACATACGAACGACCGAGGAGACGCCGACGCGGCGGGCTGAGGATGAACGGCGGCGGCAAAATTTAGGCTTTGAGGAGGTTTCGCGCGAACTGTCGCGATGCTTCACCTCCTGCTTGCCTGTCTTACCCTTGCGGCCCTACCTCGCTGGCAATACCGCAGGCTGATGCTCCCGCGATTCGACCGTGTCTCGCGTCATTGCAACGTTCTCGCGCTTCGCAGCAATCAGCGCCACAGCGATTTCGTTGTCGATTGTTCGCAATCCGGCTAGCCACGATTGCCTGATTCTCCCGCTCGATGGCCGGGCCGATCCAGGCGGGCGTCCGGTTGCAACATCCGGGCGCGTCACGTCTCGCCGATAAAATTCTTTTTGACCAAAAATCCGTTACCGTCGGCGATCGACACGACCGAACGCGCCTGTGGGCTCCGTCCTTGCCGGTGATATCACCATGCGTGCAACTCGTTGCTCGATTTTCCGGGTGAGCAGCCGGCCCTGGGCGCAAATAAAATGATGGTTTATCGCTTGCGCCGGTACAGTCTGATGAATCGTGGCCGTTGCTTGATCCGAAGCATTGACCTTTTCAGGCTACTCACAAATTATATTCAGAATGAATGAGTTAGGCAAAACATCCCATAAACAGGTCGCGAGCGAGCAGGTATCGATGATCGAAGTCGACGAAACTTCGGCCGGGCAACGGATCGATAACTTCTTGCTGCGCGTCTGGAAGGGAGTGCCCAAAAGCCATATTTACCGGATTCTCCGAAGCGGCGAAGTACGCGTGAACAAGGGCCGGATCGATACGGTGTATCGGCTGGAGCAGGGTGATCTGGTGCGCGTGCCGCCCATTCGCGTCGCGCAGGCAGATGCGGCGCCAGTGTCGTCGAACGCGCCTGCCGCCGAATTCCCGATCCTGTTCGAGGATGCTCACCTGATCGCGATCGACAAGCCCTCAGGTGTCGCGGTGCATGGCGGCAGCGGCGTGGCGTTCGGGGTGATCGAACAATTGCGCAATGCGCGGCCGCAGGCCAAGTTTCTGGAACTGGTGCATCGGCTCGACCGGGAAACGTCCGGCGTGCTCATGCTCGCCAAGAAGCGCGCCGCGCTCGTCGATCTGCACGAGCAGATTCGCGAAAACCGGATCGACAAGCGGTACTACGCGGTCGGCTACGGCGACTGGCAAAGCGACTGGGGCCGCCGGCGCGTCGTGAAAGCGCCGCTGCACAAATACGTGGCCGCCGATGGCGAGCGGCGCGTGCGTATCCAGGAAAACGGGCTGCCGTCGCATACCGTGTTCAATCTGATCGAGCGTTGGGACGATTACGCGTGGGTCGAAGCCGAACTCAAAACGGGACGCACACATCAGATTCGTGTGCATCTGGCGCGCATCGGCTTGCCAATCGCGGGTGACGCCAAATATGGCGATTTCGCTTTGAACAAGGAACTGGCGCGGCCGAGCGCGAAACCGGGACTGAAGCGCATGTTTTTGCACGCGTATCGCCTCAAGATCAAGCATCCGGCGACTGGCGAGCCGCTGCAACTGGACGCGCCGCTGCCGGCGGAGTGCCGGCGTTTCATCGATCAATTAAGCAATCGAACCAAAACTAACGAGAGACATCCTACATGGCGCGGCAGCAATTCGATCTGATCGTTTTCGACTGGGACGGCATCTTGATGGATTCGACCACGCACATCACGCGCAGCATCCAAGCGGCGTGCCGCGACCTCAGGCTCCGGTCCCGGCGGATGAATCGGCGAGTTATGTAATCGGGTTAGGACTGAAAGACGCGCTGCAAATTTGCGCGCCGACGCTTGCGCTCGCCGATTACCCGCGTCTCGCGGAGCGCTACCGCTTCCATTTTCTGATGATGGGCCAGAAGACCGAACTGTTCGCCGGCGTACGCGAGTTGTTGCAGGAACTGCGCGAGCAGGGTTATTTCTTTGCGGTCGCGACCGGCAAGAGCCGCGCCGGCCTGAATCACGCGCTCGACGAAGTGCGGCTCACGAACGTGTTCGACAGCACGCGTTGCGCCGACGAAACCGAAACCTTCTCCAAGCCGCATCCCGCCATGCTGCACGAACTCACGCGCGAACTCGGGCAGGACCTTCCGCGCACGGTGATGATCGGCGACACCACGCACGACCTGCAAATGGCGATCAACGCGGGCGCGGCGGGCATCGGCGTGGGATAACGGCGCGCATTCGGCGGATTCGCTGGCCGCGTTGCAGCCGAAGTTCTGCGCTGACAGCATCGAGTCGCTTGCGGGCTGGCTGTGGGAGCACGCATGAGCGAGCCACAACGCGTGTGCGACGCGGTGCGCGTGTGCGCATCGGATGAACTCGCCGACGGCAGCGCGGGCGTGCGCATGAATGCTGCGGTGGCGAGCGGCGATGCGGTAGTCTTCTTCGTGCGCTACGACGGCAAACCTTACGGTTATCTCAACCGCTGCGCGCATGTGCCAATGGAACTCGACTGGGTCGAGGGCCAGTTCTTCGAAAGTTCGGGCCTGTATCTGATGTGTCTGATGTGCGCCACGCACGGGGCGATCTACGAGCCCGATACCGGCAAATGCGTCGGCGGACCGTGCCGTGGCGCGCGGCTGCGGCAGATCGAGGTCGTGGAGCGCGAAACGCCCGAAGGCCGCGCGGTGTTCTGGCTGCCGGACGAGGCCCTTCGCCCCTCCTGATTTCACCGCCCGATTCCTCTTTCCAATCATATAACGACGCATGTCCGACAATTTTCAGCCCGATTCGTCCGCCCCGGCCGAGTCCCGCCCGCGTGTGGCAACGATAACTGGGAGCGCGAGGTGCTCGAGCGCGCATCGCCATGGCGGCGGTTCGCGAGCAGCGCGTGGCGCTGGCGCACCTTCTTCCGTTTCGTGTTTTTTGGTGTGATCGCGGCGATCGCGTGGGACGTGTTCAATTTCTCGGGCGATCGCGTCGCGAAGGCCGGCAAGCACACCGCGCTGATTGACCTGCAAGGCGAGATTTCGGCCAACGGCGACGCGAGCACCGAGAACATCGACGGCGCGCTGGAGGCCGCATTCGAGGACGATGGCACGGCGGGCGTGATCCTGCGCATCAACAGCCCGGGCGGCAGTCCGGTGCAGGCGGGCATCATTTATCGTGATATCCGCCGCTTGCGCGCCAAATATCCGAAGACGCCGCTGTACGTGGTCGTCGACGACATGTGCGCGTCGGGCGGCTATTACGTCGCGGCGGCGGCGGACAAGATTTAGCCAGCATCGTCGGCTCGATCGGCGTGCTGATGGACGGCTTCGGCTTCACCGGCCTGATGGACAAGCTCGGCATCCAGCGGCGCATGCACACGGCGGGCGCGAACAAGGGCGCGTTCGATCCGTTCTCGCCCGAGACGCCGCAGATGACCGCGCACGCGCAGGACATGCTCGACCAGATCCACGCGCAGTTCATCGATGCCGTGAAGCAGGAGCGCGGCAGTCGCCTGAAAGACGATCCGGACCTGTTCTCCGGCGAGTTCTGGACGGGCGAAAAGAGCATCGATCTCGGTCTCGCCGACGATTTCGGCGACGCGAGTTATGTGGCGCGCGAGATCATCAAACAGCCGGATATCGTCGATTACACGCAGAAGGAAAGCATCAGCGAGCGCGTGGTGAAGCGCTTCGGCGCGTCGATCGGGGATGCCGCCGTGTGCGCGCTTACGCTCGGTCGCTTACGCTCGGTGACAAGGTGCATATTCGCTGAACGGAGGCGCGCCGGGGCCGTTCATGACGCCAGCAGCAGGAAGATCGCCGGGCGCTTATGCAGGTCCGGCGCGCTCGCCTTCTTCCAGTCCGATGCCGCGCACGTGACGATGGTTTCGCCCGGCAAAGTCAGATCGACGGCCACGCAAATGAGCGTCGACGGCGCACAGGTGGCGATCAACGTGTCGAGCATCGCACGATTGCGATAGAGCGTTTCGATGAAAATCTGCGTCTGATTGGCCTTGCGCGAAAGCTGCTCCAGTTCGCGTAGACGCTTGCCGCGCTCGTTCGCATCGACCGGTAGATAACCCGTTGAACGCGAAGCTCTGGCCGTTCATGCCCGACGCCATCAGCGCGAGCCGAATCGAACTCGGGCCGACGAACGGCACGACTTTCACGCCGCGCTGATGCGCTCGCCGCACCAGCAACGCGCTGGGGTCCGCGACCGCAGGGCAGCCCGCTTCCGACACCAGACCGGCATCCGCGCCCGCGAGGATCGGCGCGAGCAGCTTATCGATCTCGCCCGGCGGTGTGTTCACGTTCAGTTCGCGCACGTCGATTTCCTGAATCGGCCGTGTGGTGCAGACTTTCTTCAGAAACGCGCGCGTGGTCTTCGCGTTTTCGTGTATCCGTCAGCGCATCCCGTGTTGACGTGGTTTCGATCAGATATCCACGATTTT
>LFJI01000630.1 GCA_001235855.1 Candidatus Burkholderia brachyanthoides | reverse complement strand
AAATTGAAAGAATCACAAACTTCTTGTGATCAAAAATATTACTTTTGAAGAAATGAGGGCTGCTCCACTTGTCATCATAATAAGCAACAAAATGTGCATGTAATCTTGACCCTTGATCTAAAATTAATCTTGACCATCCATGCTACAAATATATATAGCTTGAATCCTTACCATTTTCCTCATTTTAAGCATTGGAATTTTTTTTAAGAGAGAGAGAGGGAGAGGCCGAGAGAGAGAGGGAGAAGGAGAGAAAGAGTTCTTCAAGTTTTAGCTTAGAAAGTGAGTGTTCTTGGAGTTTAAGAGTTGAGCTTGAGGATCAAGGTGATTTAGCAACAAGAGGAGGAGGAGTTTCGATTTTCTTGGCCAAGTTTTTCAAAGGTATGGACTGTTTTTCATGTTTTGATGAAACCGGTTGGAGTTAAGGTTTCATCTTGTGAATTTAAGGTGTTCATTATAAGTTGTAAAGGATTTTCGATGGATTTAAGCTGCTGATCTTGATGCTTTTGCTAGAAAATGTTGTTGATTATCTTGCAAACAAGAAATAGATGGTAGATCATGCATGCATGTTGGTTTTTCACCTTGATGATCATTTTGGTTGAATTAATGGTTATTGCATGCTGAAGATCATACTGTTTTGAGTTGGTTGATGATGTTAGAAAGGCTATAAAAGTGTTAGGATGAAATTTGAGTAGTTTAATAGGTTGGAGATGAGAAGAATTAAAAGCTGGGATTTTGTGCATGTTGTTGTTGTTATTGTTGTTGTTTCGGGTGGCATGCTTAAAAAATACCTAGGGGTATTGAAAAATTCTCAAACTTTTCCCTAATGCTCTTTGATGAGTTCAAATGCTGTTGGAACGTTTAAATTAATTTTTGGATATGGGAAAAATGTTTTGGATGCTTAAGTTTGAAAATTGGCAAAACTGGAATTTTGTGGAATATTGTTCTTGCTTTCGGTTTTTGGGCACTGTTTTTGGGGCTAAGTATTTCTGAAGATTTTCATATTTGGTGAACATGATCTTCAACGTGTTAGAAAGGATTTAAAGTATTGAAACCAATATTTAAAAGTGTTAAAATGGTTGGAATTTTGGAAATCCTTGAAACCGGCAGAAATTGGAATTTTATGAAGTTGGGACTGTTTTGGAACTGATTGGAGAACCTATGTG
>LFJI01000629.1 GCA_001235855.1 Candidatus Burkholderia brachyanthoides | reverse complement strand
CGAAGTGTTACTCCTGTCCTGGAACAGGTGTTACCCATCTCTCCGGTCTATACAGATCTCGAAAGCGGGTTATGTACCGCAGCGAACCGAGCGAATGCGGGAGTTCCGCGAAGCTCACGGGGCGAGGCTGCCCGTGCCGAGACGCAAATCGAACGCCTGCGAGTGAATTCATCGAGCAATGACACAAAAATCACAGAGACAGTCCTATTCTCCGTCTCGCTCTGATACACTTACAAATTTTCGGGGCGTAGCGCAGCCTGGTAGCGTACCTGCATGGGGTGCAGGTGGTCGGAGGTTCAAATCCTCTCGCCCCGACCAAAGAAATCAAGGGTTTAGGTGCAGTATGGCCTAAGTCCTTTTTTGTTTCTGGAGCCACGACCTCCACAGGCCCCGGCCCCCCCACACGCCGCGACATTGCCCGAGCGCCACGCCGCCGCGATAATCTGTCACATGAAAACGACGGCGGGAGAGCCAAGTGAGCAGCAGCGATAACGGCGGGTGGAGCATCGGCGTGTCGGTTGCTATCGGCGTGGTGGCATGGTGCGCGCCAGCAAGGACTATTTCTATCAGACCGGCCAACAGTGGTTTGAATCGTGTTGGAGCTACACAAAATCGACCGACCACACGCCTAAATCGCCAGCAGAAGAAAGCGCATGGCAGCAATGTGAGCCAGAAATTAGGCGTGCGTTATTTGATGCTGGATATATTTTTGGCGGCAATCCCGATTACGCCGTGACGCCCGAATTAAAAGCCGTGGAAGCCGCTTGTCCGAATGGCTGGAGCGAAATACCCATGTCAGGCGTCAACGTCATGGCGATTGACCTGATAACCAGAGACGGCGGGCCGCAATTTCTGGATAAGTTTCTGCCGCCAGATCGGATGATCGTGCGGACGTTCAATAAACGATATCCGAATTGCAATGCGGAGCGGGCAAAAAACGGGTTCCCTAAGATTGTGCCGAAAGGCGATGACTTTGATTGGTCGGAACCCTCCAAACCCTGTGAGGCAGAAAAAGCCGCAATGAAAAAATAGTTTACCTAGTATTACTACTACTACTACTACTGTGACTACAGTGTCATAATATCCTTGGCATTATAGGAGCTTCTTCATTCTTTGCATGAGGAAGCGATGAACTGGGAGACATCGTTCGACGAGTCCCTGGAACA
>LFJI01000628.1 GCA_001235855.1 Candidatus Burkholderia brachyanthoides | reverse complement strand
ACGACACGAAAGTGCTTGATCTGTCCGATTTTTGAGAACCAACCATGAACCGTTTGGGTTAGGATGCAAGCGGCGTCGAGATGGTTTTCGCCATCAACGGGCTGGAGCGGTTCGCATCAGTCATTTTCCACCCGAGCTTTTCGTAGAATCCGACTGCGCCGGCGTCGGCATACACTTCAAGCCTGCTCACATTGTTTTCCAGGGCCATCGCGTCGAGCGCCGCCATCATTATGCTGCCCAGGCCTTGCCGTTGATGGGAGGGCAGGATTGCTACCATGCGAACGATCCCTCGCTGGCCTTCGCCAAGATCCAGTCGCACGGTTCCGACCGGCGCTGCGTTTTGCAGGAGGAGCAACGGAATATGGTCCGGATGATATTCATCTGGATGGTCGGGATCGTATCCAGCCCGACCGCGCAGTTCGTATAAGACGAGCCGTCGAATGTGGTGATAGGCATCCCAGTGGTAGGTTCACCTTTACAAGCTACACGGCCATCACAGGGATTTCTTCATCGGCTGGCCAAGCAGTTTGCCTCAGAACTCGGGCTTACCAGCATCCTCATATCCGGCCGATAAATAGAAGGAATGAGCGGTCCGGGTGCTGGTCAGTGTGCTTTCAGCCCATTCAAGATCGCGAAGATGGGCTTCAAGTGAGGCAAGGACCGACTTGCTTACGCCCTTGAAGCGGGCTCCCGGTGCAACGTAGTTCAAAGTAATCTCCGCCAGCATAGGAAGCGCCGCCGACACCCAAAATCGCCTCATCCTCTTCAGCAACGACGATGCACTGATCTGCATCTTCAATCCAGGACCGGACAATTTCGGGGGTCTTGTTGCTGAACCATTTCTTGAGAGCTTGGTAAAGTGCAGTTTTCCCAATTTTGACGCGTGCGGCGGCCTCCCCCCGCACGTTGAGGCCAGCCGCCAGATGAGATGCTGGCGCGTCTTTGCGAGCTTGTCGGGTGTCACAACCGACTGACTGCCGCCGCGCCGGCCACGTTCTTCGGCGGCTTGCAGTCCGGCGCGCGTCCTCTCCCGGATCAGGTCGCGCTCGAACTGCGCGAGTGCCCAGAACAGGTGGAAGACGAGGCGGCCGCCTGATGTTGTCGTGTCGATGTTTTCGGTGATGGAGCGGAAGCCGACGCCCTTGGCTTCCAACTCGGTGACGATCTCAATCAGGTG
>LFJI01000627.1 GCA_001235855.1 Candidatus Burkholderia brachyanthoides | reverse complement strand
TTTCAGAAAATACATTCCAGTTTTCATACTTCTCTTTGTTGCATCGTTTTCACTCAAATCATCCAAATAACATCCCGTTTTTTTTCCATAACAATCTTCCTAACATACTTAAGGTAATTTAGAAGCAAAGAATCGAATTTTTAGAACAAGTTTCGACCATATAAGAAAGGCAATCTGACAGCCAAAAACAGTAAAATTGCAGATCTGCATTTTTTTTTTCTTCATGGTTTCTTACCAGTTAGCTGCTCCAAAACCGAGCTAAAACACCACTAGATCCTTAATTAGCAACTTAGCTACAAGATCCACCAAGAACCAGCTCCAAAACAAGTTTAGATTCCCGAATTACAGCCACCAAAACACACACATCTCACTGTTTTGCTCCCTAAGTGTCACCCATGATTTTTCTTCCTTAAAAGTTTCTCTCAAGTTTCTAGTGCAGCTCTCGGTTCTCTTCTTTTTTTTTTCAAGACACAACTTTCACTTATTCTCTCTTGCTCTTTCTTTCTTTCTCTTCTCTTTCCCTATTTTCCTTTCTCTTATTTACAGAATTTTTTCTTCCTTGGCCGAGTGTTGATTTTTTTCCTTTTCTCCAATTTTCCATGCCTTGTTTGATACTTTTGGCTTCACCTAGATGTGGTGTGGGTGTGTGGTGAATCATGTTGTTCATTAATTGCCAAGCTTGATGAGCAAGAATCAACCATACACCTTGCATGCTTCTAGAAATCTTTTTATTCCTAAAGATTTCTTTCCTTTAAAGTCAAACCTTGCATTAAATGTTGCATGAAAATATCTAAGTTTATGGCTTAGATTGTTGACACTTATAGGATATAGTTTTGACAATTAAGCCTAGGGTCTTTGTTTAGGTAGCAAAAATCGGTTTTCTCCTCCTCTTGAGCTTAAGCATGGCTTTATTTTTTTTTCTTTGTCTCTAAATGTTGCATGAAATATCAAATAAGGTTGCTTCATTCATTGGCAACACACGATTTGCAAAAATGAACACTAATCCAAGATCCCAATTTTTAATCATGTCTAATTTAACTCCTACTATGTTGCACAATTTTCTCTATTACTACTAATTAGTTATTTAGTGTTGGTAACACTTTAATTTAAATCCTGTTCCGCTAATTATAATGTTATTTCCAAGCAGTTCACGTATTAAGGGTTCATCCGATTTGATTTATGTAT
>LFJI01000626.1 GCA_001235855.1 Candidatus Burkholderia brachyanthoides | reverse complement strand
AATCGCCAAAGAAGTAAATAGCTCCCTCATGGGGATTTTGAACTGGTCTCTTAGGCGTGACGCGCCTTCAGTTCGGCGAACGACGTGATCGTGCTCGCGAGCCATACGCTGCCCGGTCCCGATCGGTCCGGAAAATTGCGGTTGATCGCGCTCGCTGATGGTCACCTGCTCCTTTTTTCCGTCGATGCACCCGGTCCGCAATTGGCGCATGCGCCGCAAGACGGCTGCAACAGGATCGCGCCGGTTTGCTCGAATGCATCGATATAGCCCTTGCGCACGCAGTAATCGTGGACATCGGCGGTGCCGAACTGAAGATAAAGTTTCACCTCCGGCGGCACGCGCAGGCCGCGTCCGGCGGCCCACGCCAGCACTTCGTGGTAGTGATCGAAGTCCTCGCGCTTGCCCGCCGTGTACGAACCGCCATACGCGATGTTGATACGCGGGCGCACCGTCAGTGCGCCCAGCGGCATGCCGTTGCCGGGATCGCCGGGCGCGGCGAGCATCGGCGTGATGCGTGTGCAGTCGATCGAGATGACGTCGGCATACGGCGCGCCCGCGTCGTTCTTCATCCACGCTTCGATCGTGAAGTCGATGCCGCGCCGCTCCTTCAGGAAGCGCACGGTCTCCGCGTCCGGCGCGACGAGCCGGTGAAGCCGCCCAGTTCCGCCGTCATGTTGGTGAGCGTGGTGCGCTCGTCCGTCGTGAGCGACGGCGGTGGCTGGCCCCACGAACTCGAAGACCTTGCCGACGCGCAGGCCCGCGCGAATCCGCGCGTCGGCGAGCAGATGGAGCGCGAGATCCTTCGCCGTCACGCCTGCGGCGATCACGCCGTCGAACTCGATACGCAAGCTCTGCGGCACCGTCATGCGCACCGTGCCGGTGTCGAACGCGTTCGACATGTCGGTGGTGCCGACACCGAACGCAAGGCAGCCGAGCGCGCCGCTGCGCGGCGTATGCGAATCAGTGCCGACCGCGACCTGCACCGGCAGCGCGTAACACTCGGCCATCATCGCGTGAGAGATGCCTGCGGAACCTTCGGCGCTGGCGTCGCCCTGCGCGTTCAGGTAGCCGTGATCGACGATGCCGTAATCCTTCACGAACGCGCGGTGCGCGGCCGACAACGCACACACTTCCGGCAAAAGCCCAGGCATCTATAGCAGTGCGGGGTTGACGCCGAGGGGCAAGTC
>LFJI01000625.1 GCA_001235855.1 Candidatus Burkholderia brachyanthoides | reverse complement strand
CGTCGAACGATGTCTCCCAGTTCATCGCTTCCTCATGCAAAGGATGAAGAAGCTCTTATAATGCCAGCGATCTTACGACACAGTAGTACTATGAACAACGGCATGAGCACGCCTCTAAACACTCTGCATCATTGGATCGTAATCCTAACTTGTGCATATATGGAGTATACGTACACGCCATGGGATGGTCGAAACCACTACCGTCGCACAGTCGATTACGGTCGCGTCGTCTGGTGCTAACGTCGAAAATCACGATCCATGCGAAGCCGGGTAGGGGAGCCCGGCTTTTTGTTTCCCCGTTGTTCAGCATTGGCGCCACCATAGCGCAATTGTTGTATAAAGATATATTTGCAAATAGCATCGGAGCACGATATGCGGTCCACTAAGAGGAAGATCTCCTGCATGCCGTCGGTGCAATGCTCGAACATATAGACCTCTCGAACAGGCGCCTGCGCGGCACGATGAGCGGTATCAAACAACGCGCGCGAGCTCGGGCAATGATTGAGTTCGCGTAAGGCGTTGAAGCCTGCGCCTCCGGACGCAACGATCACGAGCACGCAGACGCTCCTGCGGACGCTCTTCAACGGTCGCACCGTGTCGAACAACGACCTGCAGCGATATTTCGCGACACCTGGGCGCAAGGCGAACGATCGCGTCGACATGACGGCCCTGCGCTCGTGGCTGGATATTCACCGCGCACGCTTCGAAGCCGAGGCATCGAAGTTGATCGCGGACCTCGAAGCGGAATGGGCGTTGTTCACCAACGCTGCGGCACGCGAGGCAGGCCGGCGCCGGCGGAAAGAGGGGCAGGAAGGCGCGGTCGCCCTCTGTCGTCAAGGGCCGCTGCGCTGACGTCCTCACCCGTTCGGTGCTCGACCTGGCCTGCGGTCAGCTCTGCGCTCCGCGTGCGGCTTCCGGGCGTCCCCTTGACCGCCTGACATGCCCAACACCATCGAATATTTACGTAAATACGTAACACAGGTATAATGGACCCATGCAGTGACGGTTTTCCAGCCACCGCTGCATCGGCCGGAACTCCCACTGGCGGCCACCAGTGTCCGGTCTCTCCAACCGTCTAGTACTACTGTGTCATAAAATCCCTGGCATTATAGGAGCTTATTCATTCTTTGCATGAGGAAGCGACGGACTGGGAGACATCGTTCGACGAGTCCCTGGAACACCTATGCGACACAATTGGA
>LFJI01000624.1 GCA_001235855.1 Candidatus Burkholderia brachyanthoides | reverse complement strand
GCCACACTTTGCCTACTACGCACAAAATATCTAATCGATTAGTAACAAGCAGATTCTCTCAGCTTTATTGTAAAAAGTGAACAAAAAGCAAAGAAAAACTAATACTTAATGCATATTAAATATCAAATTCACTAGCTAAATCTATGTATATTTGGTTCTCATCATAGTCGCACGTTACACATTTTCATGCATTTACAGAAAAGTTTTTTCTATTAAGTGTTGTTATTTTTGAGCACGACGATAGAGGCATGCTCATTTATGATGGTGTAATGCATGATTTTTTGATTTTAGGGGTAATTAGTGATCTTTGGACTGTGTCTAGCAGCGCACGCTTGTTGACTTGAAAAATGATTGAAGCCAAGAACTAAATTTCTTATTTTCTAGCTGTATGGAGTGAAAGGTGCTACTCTGCTACAAGTTTGCTTCACGGCGAGCTTGCATGAGTGGTCTTGAGATTAATAAACCTTTGGGTATCCATCTAACAAAAGCCAAAAGGCATGAAAACAAGAAAGAAAAGAGAGGAAAAAGAGTACCCTATAGTGCTGTGATGCTAGAGTACCCCGAAAATTTAAAAAAAACAAAAATAAATAATAAAAGAGGTTGATGATTGATAGTATAGGGGAATATTGTGCAAGGTAAGCCCTCATGATTTCAGTCAACACATGATTTTTAAATGAAATCTTTGATTTCTATCCTAAGAGCATGAAAAAGCCCACGTTTGCATTCGGATTGTGCATTGCATTGGTCATAGTGAACCCCTCGTGACACACACGCACACAACAGCATTTAGTAGATTAATATGAGTACATGAAGTGTATGAACGTGTGAAAATGTGTGATGGGGAGAAGTGGAGACCCTGTGGCGGCCCGGCCCGGATCCCCCTCTCAGGTGGGCCCGGTTCGGGTCGACCCTCCCGGATTGCGCCGGGACTCAATCATGTGGTATCAACTTAAAGAGCAATACTAATAAGTTTTGTACTATTTAAAACATTCTTACAACATCAATTCAACTTATCTTGTTGCGGAAGCTATAACAATACTATCTTGTTCGATATCCCCATCGTAAATCAGCAACTATTTCTCCATTTCCATCTTTTCTTTCTAATGGTCTTCAAATGATTCTCAATAAATTTGGTCCAAATAATCATCTGTCCCTGTTCTATAAATCACATTGCACACACACGTAATGAGCTCAATAGC
>LFJI01000623.1 GCA_001235855.1 Candidatus Burkholderia brachyanthoides | reverse complement strand
CGTTTCGGGGGAAAGTAAACAGTCCTTCCGGGCTCTTTTTGAACTGGCCTTTTAGCCATCTTCATGGTGCCGATGTTCTTCGTCGTCGTGCGCGCGTGCTTCGGCGGCGAGAAAGAGGATGCAGCGCTCACGAACTACGAGCGGCAGCGAACGAGCGCAACGCGAAGGGCGTCGCAGCAGCGGAAACCGGCTGGCGCGATTTCTTCGCCGATGCGCGTTTGCAGCGGCTCATCGGCATCACGCTGAATAACAACCGCGACCTGCGTGTCGCGGTGCTGAACGTGCAGGCGGCGCAAGCGCAGTATCGCGTGGCGCGCGCGGCGCTCATGCTAAGCATCGACGGGAGCGCGCGCGAGACGAAGACGCGCACGCCCAAGGACCTGACGCTGTTCAAGCAGACCATTTCGAACCAGTACAACGTCGGCCTGAACGGCGCGTGGGAAATCGACTTGTTCGGACGCGCGCAGAGCCTGAAGGATCAGGCGCTGGCGCAGTACTTCGCCAGCGCTTCGCCACGCGTATGCGCGCAAGGCAGCGAAGATTGCGCTGGTGTCGCAAGTGGCGTCGCAGTATCTGTGGAGGCGGACGATCTGCTCAAGCTCACCATGCAGACGCTCGGCACTGTGCAGGACGCGTACAAGCTGGTCAAGCTGCAGTTCGACAACGGCGTGGCGTCGGAACTGGATCTGACGCAATCGCAGACAGCCGTCGAACGGCGCAAGCGAATCTGCAGAGTCAGCAGCGTGCGCGGGCACAGGCGGTCAACGCGCTCGTGCTGCTGCTCGGCGATCTGCCGGGCGGCGCGCCGCTCGACGGTCAGGCCATGCTCACCGATATTCCGGCGGGCTTGCCGTCCAACCTGTTGACGCGCCGGCCCGACATCATGAAGGCCGAGCAGAATCAGAATCTGCGCGCGGCCAACGCGAATATTGGCGCCGCGCGCGCGGCGTTCTTCCCGAGCATTTCGCTGACGGGCAGCTTCGGTACGCTCAGCCCGACGCTCGGAGGTTTGTTCAAGGCAGGTTCGGCGGCATGGAGTTTCGCGCCGGCCATCACCTTGCCAATTTTCGAGGGCGGCCAGAACATGGCTGTACAGACCGGAGACATAGGTAACAAGTATATCAAGAAAGTGTATCAAGACAAAAGATAAGGATAACACATTTAGCTCCTTTTGCCGCGCCCCTTCAAGCTGATCGTATCGAT
>LFJI01000622.1 GCA_001235855.1 Candidatus Burkholderia brachyanthoides | reverse complement strand
AGCGGTTCAGCAGAAACTCGCCGCTTGAATTCAACCGTCACGATGCGGCTCATACGCCAGCCGCAGAAGGCAAGCTTCCGCGGTTTGACCAGAGGCAACTTGCAGGAAAGCCGTTGGGGCCTGACCGGTGCTGAAGATCTGGGCGGCGACGTAAAGGCTGTCTTCAAGCTGGAAAGCGAGTTTAGCGTCAACAACGGCCAGTCGCACAATGCTATGTTCGGTCGTCAGGCTTACGTTTTACGTGGGCCTGTCGTCAGGCGCCGGTACGGTGACCATGGAGCGTCAATATAACTCCGTCGTCGATTACCTCGGTCCGCTGAGCGCGGCGGGCACGTGGGGTGGTACGTACTTTGGCCACATTGCCGACAACGACAACCTGAACAGCGACTTCAGCATTGCTAACGCGATCAAATACCAGAGCAACAATTACGCTGGCTTCACGTTCGGTGGCTTGTACGGCTTCTCCAACCAAGCGGGTGGATTCGCGAACAACTGGCGCATATAGTCTTGGCGCCGCTTACGCAACCGGCCCGTTCAAGCTCGGCGCAGCGTACATGCAGAGCAACGGCGTGAATTCGACGACTAACGCCAATGGTGCGATTTCGGGTGAGCAGTTTGCCAACAACTTCGCGGTGGGTAGCAACCATGACCGGCAGCGTACGTTCGGTGCAGGCGCAGGCTATATGTATGACGCCATGACCTTCGGCGCAGTCTGGACGCAAAGCCGACTCGACAACAGCGACTTCCAAAGTTACTCGAATGTCATCAACAACTTCGAAGTGAACAGTCGCTACCTGGTGACTCCGGCTCTGGCACTCGGCGCGGCTTACACGTATTTGCAAGCGAAGGTAACGGCCGCTGGCCTTTCGTCCGAGAAGTACAAGTTCCATCAGTTCGGCCTCCAGGCTGACTACGCGCTGTCGAAGCGCACCGATTTCCACGTCGGAACCGTGGCGCAAATCGGTTCGGCAAGCGGCAGTGCGATTGCTTCGAATGCAGCGATCGCCAACAGCAACGGCGCGTTCGGTCCGTCCTCGAGCAGCCGTCAGGTTCTCGTGAACACGGGTATCCGTCACCACTTCTAAAGCGGGCTGCGTTTGACGCAGTAGCTTTAGCTAGTGGTAGCAAGGGAAGGGCGCCGCGAGACGCCCGTCAGACTGCTGAAAAAGCCCTGGCTTCGCCCCCAGGGCTTTGTCGTTAAATGA
>LFJI01000063.1 GCA_001235855.1 Candidatus Burkholderia brachyanthoides | reverse complement strand
GTGGGATTTGCACCCACTAAATTGGATTGCGCCCATGCTGGGCGCACAACGAAAAGGGCATCCCCGGGCGCCTTTCTCTTTTACCGCTAGCAATTCACGCTTGCGCGAATTCGACGCCTCACGCGCCGAATTCCACCAATGCGACATGCTTTGTCGCGCCATCGCCGTTGTCGCCATTGCTCGTGCTCGTGTTGTTGTACTGCGAAGTCGACTGCTTCGCGTTGTTGATGGTCACGTGCACGCGCTTCTCGCTCGTGTCCTTCTGCGCATCCGCCGAGGTGGACGCCAGCACCGCTTCGGCGCGGCTTGCACCGGCGCTTGCGGCACGTTGCGACCGCGCGGCGCGACATCGCGCAGGCGGGCGCGCTCGGCAAGCACCTTGGCGCCGTAGCCGCCATCGGCTCTCGTCGAGCCGACGTAATAGCGCAGCAGACCACCCGCGACCGAACCGCCGCGCGCGATGCAATCCTTCAGCACGAGCGTGCCAACCTTAATGTTGGCGAGCGGATCGAGCGCGGCATTGGAGCTGCCGAAGTACTGGAACTTGTCCGAATGAACCTTGGACATCACCTGCATCAGGCCTTGTGCACCCACGCCGCTTTCCGCGTACGGATTGAAGCCGGATTCGATCGCCATCACCGAGAGCAGCAGCGGATCGAGACCGACCGTATCGAAGGCGGCGCGCACGAGCGCGCTGACCGGCTCCTGCGCCACGCGATACCGGCGCGTGATGAAGCTGGCTACGAGCTGCTGTTCGCGCGTGGAGACAAGCACACGGTCGTCGCGCGCATCGGCGACGACGCGCAGCGATGGAATCGCGCTGGCGAGCATGCCGATGGACAACAGCATGGTGCGCGGATCGAGCCCGTTGGGCGAAACGGCGAGGCTGATGCCGCCCGTCAGTTGATGCGTGCTGCCGTCGTCGCTGGCGACGGCGCCGGGCGCCTTGGCGAGACTCGCCGAGGCGAGATTGGTGGGCAGCGCGGGATCGGCCGGGCGCGGGGATGCACCACCGAGAACGGCGGCAAGGGCTGGCTCGCAAGCAGACGCGCCGGATCCGCCTGAACGGCGGCGGACACGAAAGACATGACACTTGCAGCGAGCGTGGTGCGCCACGACGACAGCAGCCAGAGTGCGAGTGCCGACAACACGGCGGCGCAGCCTATTAGACTGAGTAAATGCTGACTCAAACGGCGTCCGCGACGCAGCGCGGCTCTCAGAGTCCGGTAATACTGAAGCGTTCATCGATGCTCCTAATGTTGCATGATTAACCCAGACGAATACGAATTAAGCACATATTCAACGCGTAAATCAAACACCGCTCGCTTGAAGCGAGCGTAAGCGGCATCGGGGATACGGCAGAGCCGTCAGAGAAGCCGATCCGGCAGACAAAACCCGGAACTGCACGGCACGAAAAACATGCCCCAAGTGCGCAGATGGCGTCCCTCGCGAAAAACCGGCGCTGAAAAACGCCGGTCACGACAACCAACAGCCATGTGTCGCCGGACAGGTTCGGCGCAGGCGACGCATGTGCGTCTGAAGAAATACCTGAGGCAGTGGTAAAAAGTTGCAAAACCTGCAATTGATGTGGAGCGATTCTAGCGGGGTTTAATGATCCGTCAACGCTATAGATAGCCGTTTAAATTAACGAAAGTAATATAGATGGGTATTTGGGGGTGTTGAGGCACCTTCCGGAACGGTTTGCCACCAGATTCGGCTGGATGTCATGAAACGCACGGACGCATACGTATGTAAAATCAACAATCGCTAAGCGCGCAGCTTTTCGTTCTTTTCTGCGTTGTCGTCAACGTGCCCTCGATTCTTCTTCCGAGCATCGATGAAATATAAAGATCTGCGCGACTTCACCGCCCGCCTCTAAGCGCTCGGTGAGCTGCGCCACATCGGCAGCCCGTTTCTCCCGTCCTCGAAATCACCGAACTGTCCGATCGCGTGTTACGCGTGGGCGGACCGGCTCTGCTGTTCGAGCAGCCCACCGGCCACGACATGCCGGGTGCTCGCCAACCTGTTCGGCACGACGCGGCGCTTGGCGCTTGGCATGGGCATCGAAACCGAGGCGCAGAGCGGCTCCGATGTCAGCCTCGGCAGCGATACGACCGCGCTGGGTTCGCTGCGCGATGTCGGCCGACTCGGCCGACTCCTGTCCGCGCTCAAGGAACCCGAAGCGCCCAAGGGCCTGAAGGACGCCGGCAAACTGCTGTCGCTTGCCAAGAGGCCGTGTGGGACATGGCGCCCAAGTCGGTGAGCGCGCCGCCTTGCCAGGAAATCGTGCAGGAAATCGTGTGGGAAGGCAATGAAGTCGATCTGAATCGCTTGCCGATTCAAACTTGCTGGCCGGGCGACGCCGGCCCGCTGCTGACATGAGGCCTCACCGTCACGCGCGGCCCGAACAAATCGCGCCAGAATCTCGGCATCTACCGGCAGCAGCTGATCGGGCGCAACAAGCTCATCATGCGCTGGCTCGCGCATCGCGACGGCGCGCTCGATTTTCGCGAGTTCGCGCTGGCGAATCCCGGCAAACCGTATCCGGTAGTGCTCGGCGCTGATCCCGCGACCATCCTTGGCGCGGTGATGCCGGTGCCCGATTCGCTGTCCGAATATCAGTTCGCCGGTTTGCTGCGGCTCGCGCACCGAATTCGCCAAGTGCGTGACACCGGGCGTTGATACGCTGCAAATGCCCGCGCGCAGAGATCGTACTATCCGCAGACGGCGCGCCGCCGCGTCCGTCTGCGGGGGCGGCGGCGCAATACGAACATGCGCTCGAAGGCCCCTACGGCGATCACACCGGCTACTACTACAACGAGCAGGAGTGGTTTCCGGTATTCATTGTCGAGCGCATCACGATGCGTCGCGACGCACTGTTCCATTCGACCTACACCGGCAAGCCGCCCGACAAACCCGCCGTGCTCGGCGTCGCGTTGAACGAGGTGTTCGTGCCGCTCTTGCAGAAGAGCAGTTCACCGAGACGACTTCTATCTGCCGCCGGAAGGATGCAGCTACCGCATGGCCATCGTGCAGATGAAGAAGAGCTATCCCGGCCACGCCAAGCGCGTGATGTTCGGCGTGTGGAACTTCCTGCGCCAGTTAATGTACACGAAGTTCATCGTCATCGATGAAGACGTCAACGTGCGCGACTGGAAGGAAGTGATCTGGGCGATCACCACGCGCGTCGATCCCACGCGCGACACGGTGATGGTCGACAGCACGCCCATCGACTATATCGACTTCGCCTCGCCCATGGCGGGACTCGGCTCGAAGATGGGACTCGACGCCACCAACAAATGGCCCGGCGAGACGTCGCGCGAATGGGAGGCGCCCGATCGTCATGGATGCGGCGGTCAAGCGTCGCGTCGATGCGCTCTGGACCGAAATCGGACTGGAAAAAAATGATCGCAGCGACGCTCTATCGCGGTAACGTCATCGAGAATACGCACGCGGCGCATGTCGCCGTCGTCGATGCGAAAGGCGCGCTTTTGCATTCCTTCGGCGATCCGTATCGCGTGACCTTGCCTTGCCGCGCTCGGCCGCGAAGCTCGCGCAGGCGCTGGCGGTCATCGAAACGGGCGCACTTGTGCAGCAACTGCTCGGGCAAGCACGCTGGCATGCTCGCGGGCGCGCACGCGATGGGCGCGGCGCGGCTCGATTATCACTTGCCCGATCATCTGCTGCAACGGCACGTTAAGCGCGTGATGGCGCAAGTCGTCGATCTGGACGAAGACGACGTGCAATGGGCCATCGACGGCTGCAATCTGCCGACGCTCGCGTTCCCGCTCGACCGTCTCGCGCGGCTGTTCGCGAAGCTCGCCGTCGCGCCGCAAGGCTCGCCGCTCGCGCGTATCGCGTATCTATCGCGCGATGACGGCGCATCCCGAACTCGTCGCGGGCGATGGACGCTTCTGCACGCTGCTGATGTGGGCGTTCGGCGGCGCGCTCGTCGACAAGACCGGTGCGGACGCGAGCTATGCGATCGGCGTGCGCAGCCCCGAAGGCATGATCGGCATCGCGGTGAAGGTGAAGGACGGCACGACGCCGGTGCTCAATGCCGTCGTCGTCCATGTGCTCGATCGGCTCGGCATCGGTACGCAAGAACAACGGCGCGCGCTCGATGCGTTCCGCGACCCCGTCGTGCGCAACACGATGGGCATCCCCACTGGCCGGCTCGACGTGAGTCTCACGCTGACACAACCATAAACAAGCCTATAGCGAAGATGCACGCGTGGTCCCTGCTGTCCGACGGCTTTTTCCTGTCGCTGTCGTTGATATCGGGATCGCCAATGTCGCGATCATCTCGCTGGCGTTATCGCACGGCTTCAAGCCGGGATTCGTGCTCGGGCTCGGCACCTGTTTCGGCGATCTGTTCTATGCGGCGCTCGCGCTGGCGGGCATGTCGGCGCTGCTGCAATTCACACTGGTGCGGTGGGTCGTGTGGATCGGCGGTGCGATCGTACTGATCTTCCTCACCTGGAAGATGGCGCGCGAGGCGCTCTACCCCCGTCCGCGCCGTCTGTCGAAGGCGAAACCGATGCGGGCGCGCCGCGTCAAAACCATCTGAGGAGCTTCGTGCGCAGATGTTTACTCGCGGTGTCGTCGCCGAGCGCGATGCTGTGGTTCGCGGCCGTAGGCGGCGCGCTCATCGCGAAAACCGGGGCAACGCGTCCGGTCAGCACATCGGTGTTTCTGATCGGCTTTTTCTGCGGCGGACTCGGCTGGACGATCTTCATCTGTACGCTCGCCAGCCACGGCCGGAGACGCGCAGGCATGCGCTTACTGCGCGTATGTCATGTGATGTCGGCGATTCTGTTCGCGTATTTCGCGTATAGCGTGATCGTGAACGGATACTGCGATCTGATCGTCCACGCGGCGTCTTAACGAACGTGCTTCACTGGTGACCACCGCAGGCGGAGGCGGCAGCAGCAGCGCGTAGTACCCCGGCGGGGGCGGCGCTGCATACACTGGATAGGCTGGCACCCCGATGCCGATACCCACGGACACATGCGCCTGAGCGGCCCCGACGAGCCCGATTCCCAGCACCGCGCCCACTAAAAGAGGACTGGTCTTTTTCACTTTAATTCTCCTCGCCGATTCCGGCCGGTTCATCCGGCACGAACGACGACATGCTTTGAATCTAACGAAAAAGCACAGTCGTTGCAGGCGCCATTTGTTGCAAATTGCAAGTTCCTTAATGTGGTGGCATAATGAAAGAAATCGCCGTGTCGCCCGAGCCCGATTCACGCGCCGATTGTATGTACGTCGAGCGGTGAATACGCCTTGCTCGCCGAGCGCGAAACAAACGTAACGTAAATTTAAAAATCAAACTAAAAATCCCGCCGTGCAATGCGCGCGGTGGGATTTTTAACGATTTGCTCAAACTTCGCGCGATGTTTGGCGCAAGGCGGCTCGCCGATTATCAGCCGACTTTCACGTAGGCGAACTCGCGGGTGATATTGGGCGGTACGTACGCACCGCCGATCACCACGCGCGGCGTGAGAACCTTTTTCTGCTCCCACCAGCGCCGCCGCTGGGCCTGGCTCAAGAATCGCAGATACTTCCGGTAAGAGAAAATGCTCATGGCAACTCCGAACGTAGCGTATGAAACCCGGGTGAACCCCTTGGAAAGAGGCATCGTGACGATTACCGGTTTTCCGGTCGAATCCGTGTCTTTGTTTTGCGCTTCAGTATTTCGCGTCCTATTCGTCTATCGATGTGCGCGAAGAAATCAAACTGCCGGGATCATGTGCGTTCAGCCACATTCGCAGAATCGGCTGCCGGAATAGTCGTCATCGGCGAGCCCTGCTGCGCGGCGGCAATCGTAAATGCCACCGCATTTCGCTATTCGTTGTTCTTCTCGTTGCTTTTTTCGTTGCTCTTAATCGTTTGCGCGGTTCCGGCGCGGCGCGCTATTCGCCTGCGTCCTATGGCAACCCTTCACTTCGCTCATTTCTTTTTCCATGTTCCTATCCTGCCAGTTTTGCGCGATTTGCGCGCTTTCGTTCCGTCTCAAAATAGCAACACCGTAGCATCGAAACATCTGCAGAATACGGCGAGGTATGCTTGCGGACTACTTTCGTATCGCTTACGCTGCGCCGTTCGCCAAATGCTCGCGCCTTGTGCGTCTGGGTTCCCAAGCGAATTCAAAGCCGTGTTATGGTGGACGTTCGGCGCCCATCTGCCGAGCGGATGGGCGGGGATTCACAGCCGCCGACACAAGAGAAGAGAAATCGCGATGTCCGGCCTCGGGCGTGTCGCGCGTGACCGCGAACGTCGCGCAGAGATGGCTTTGACATGCGTCCCGTCACGAGAAAGAACAATGATCAAGGTCAGCACATCCGATTGCGCGCGTTCGCGTGGCTGCTTCCGTCGAGAGCCTGGCGGCATTTCCGCACGGCCGCCCGCCACGGTTCGCTTCCGCTGCTAGCGCGTCATCCCTGCCTTTTTCGTTTTACCGACCCAGGCGCGCGGCCCACGCTGCGTCAGCATTCAAGAGGACCCGAGATGTTCGGCGACGTCGCCCGTTTTCTGCTCAATACCTTGTTCACCCTGTTCGGCGCGGTGCTCCTGCTGCGCACCTGGATGCAGGTCGTTCGCATGCCACCGTACAACCCGGTCTCCAACGCCGTGATGCAGGCCACCAACTGGATCGTGCTGCCGCTGCGCAAGATCCTGCCGGGCGGCAAGATCGACTGGGCGAGTCTCTTGGCCGCGTACATTTCCGCGCTGGTGTATGTCGTGCTGATGATCGTGCTCGCCGGCGTCGATCCGACGCTCATGCTGCCGATGCTGTTCCTCGTCGCGTTGCTGACGGTCGTGAAGTGGGCGCTCAACCTCATCATCTGGGTGACGATCCTGATGGCGCTGCTGTCGTGGCTCAATCCGCAGTCGCCTGCAATGCCGCTGCTCTATCAGATCAGTGCGCCGTTTCTCGATCCGCTGCGCCGCATTTTGCCGAGTCTGGGCGGCATCGATCTGTCTCCGATTCTGCTGTTCGTGATCGTGCAGGTGCTGTTGATGGTGGTGACGCGCTTTGCGGTGCAGATGACGTTGTTCGGTATCTGAGTCGGGCACAGCGCGAGGATGCTGGGCGCGCTCCGATTGCTGAGCGTTCGGCGTTCCGCTTATAATAGCTTGTTATCGTGGGCGTCGTATTCGTATAATGGCCATTACCGTAGCTTCCTAAGTTACAGACGTGGGTTCGATTCCCATCGCCCGCTCCAGGGACCCTATCCGGGGTTTTCCGCAGACGTCCACAGGCGTCTGCGAGCCATTGATTTCATGGAAGTTCTTATGGCATCGCGATCCAGCGACGTCCACCGGAATCCACCTGCATCCAGTGCTTTTAAGTCCAGCGCTTTGCGGGTGTGACGGTTTCCGGATTGTCCGTGGATGAGCGCGACCGACGCGACCAGCATCCATTCCTGACTCCCTCTCAGGAGCTGGAACATGCCGCTTTCCGAGATGACCGTGCGCCAGGCCCGCGCCGCCGGCAAGGACTACACCCTCCCCGATTTCGACGGACTGTCGCTTGCCGTGAGCACGACAGGTAGCAAGAGCTGGTATTTACTACTGGATGGGCCAGCAGAAGCGCATGTCGCTGGGACTCTATCCGGCGATCAGTCTACGCGAAGCGAGGGCGTTGCGCGACGAGGCTCGCGCCCTGGTCGTTCGGGGCATCAATCCCTTTACCCACCGCCGGGAGCAGCGCGCCGCCGCACAGCTGGTCGGCGAAAATACCTTCGCCGCCGTCTACCAGCAATGGTTCGCGTATCGTGCACCCGCTCTCAAGGACGGACATAACACCTCCCGCTCACTGATCCCGCGCATCTTCGCCAAGGACGTGCAGCCCCTGGTAGGCAAGCGCCCCGTTCACGAGATCCGGCGCTACGATCTGCTGGCCGTGATCGAACGCATCGAGAAGCGCGGCGCGCTGTCGGTCGCGAAGAAGGTCCGCACGTGGCTCCAGCATGATGTTCCGCTACGCGCTGGTCAAGGTAGCGGGCCTCGAGCACAACCCGGCCTCGGATCTCGATGCCGTGGCCCAGCCGCTGCCGCCCCTGAACCATAACCCGTTCCTGCGCATGCACGAACTCCCGCAGCTGCTGCAGCGCCTGCGCCGGTATCGCGGCCGCCTGCGAACCCAGCTTGGCATACGGCTGCTGTTCCTGACAGGGGTGCGCACGGGGGAACTGCGGCTGGCGACACGTGACCAGTTCGATCTGGAACGCGGACTGTGGATCATCCCGCCCGAAATTGTGAAACAGCTGCAGCTGGACATGCGCCGCAAACGCCAGAGGCCCCAGGATATTCCACCCTACATCGTGCCGCTTTCCGTGCAGGCGATCGAGATCGTCCGGTACATGCTGGCGCAGTTCAAACCAGCCCAGCGGTAACTGTTCCGGCACGACTCCGACCTCAGGAATCAGGTCAGCGAGAACACGTTCAACACGGCCCTCAAACGCATGGGCTACTGCGACCTGCTTACCGGTCACGGCATCCGCGGCACGATCTCCACCGCACTCAACGAGATCGGCTATCCGCTCAGGTGAGTCGATGCGCAGCTTTCCTACGTCGATCCCAACAAGACAAGCGCAAGCTACAACCACGCCGAGTACGTGGAGCCGCATGATGCAGGACTGGGCCGACCGGCTCGACCTCTTCGAGCAGAACCAGGTGGAGGGGGCCAGCATGCCGTTGACCGTCCGGTTCGAGGGTGAGGGTGTACCCGCCGCCCGGCAGCATGGCGGACCAGGCGCCGATGCCCATGCCGTTGAGGGCGACACCCGCCGTCCTGCAAATGGCCCCGCCGGATCCTGCGGCGATGACGGAGTCGCGCACAGGTGCGCTGCGGCTGCCAGAGCTGTGCCGTTGCCCTCCTCGGCCCGCCCGCCCGTGCTGTCGGACATCCAGCGCGAGCGGGCCGATCTGTTCGACCGCTTCGACGCGCCCCACAACCTGCCGGTCGCAGAGTTCGCGAAGATGGCGGGCAAATCCCGCCGCTGGATCAATTACGAGACCGAGGCGGGCAACCTGCTGGCTATCGTGTGGGCAACCGCGGCATGCGTGTGCCAGACTGGCCCTGCACCCGCTCAGGCATGCGCTGGTGCAGGCCATCCTAAAGCTTGCCCGGGACGCCGATCCGTGGCGGATTTACGACGCGCTGCCGCTGCCGCGCGCCCTGCTGCACGGGGACTCCGTGATTGCCGGCGTGACAGCCGGCAATTTCGACCAACTCGTGCCGGCCGTGCTAATCACGCTCAGGGACGGCACCCGGCCGGCGCTGCACGTCGCTTAACGCCCCGCCAGCGGCCACGCCGGGGCGGCGGGGGACAGACGACCGCCGCCCCGCCCGACCGTGAGTCCCCGGCCGTCAGCGTGCTACATGGACCACGCCCCGCGGGCGCTCGAAGATCAGCCTGAAGAGCGTCTTCTCCAGGCCCTGGTCCAGTTCCTCACGCAAGAGGGTCGCCCTCGCGTTCCAGATGTCCAGCGCCGGGTTGAGGTGTCCGCGAAGGTTGTCGTCGAACGCATGGATGGTCGCCTCACCCAGGACGCGAAGAAATTCGTCGAACTCCCTGCCGCCCCGCATCGCTTCCAGCTGCGCGTAACCGTCCCGATTCATGGCCATCTCCTGCGTGCAAGAAAAGACGTTGCCATGATAGTGCGCACGCGCGATCAGGCTGAACGGAGTGCATGGCCAGGGCTCCGGCGTCTCACCCGGACCGCGCCACCAGTGACGGATTGACGCGCTGGTACACGTGGCATCGAGGCGGGTCGAAATAATCGCCTGGACCGCCCAGGGGCGACGCCAAGCCGTACCGCAGCTGCACGATAACACCGGGCGAAGTTGCATGCGATCGACGATGGTTCCGTGCGGCTGAGGGCGGCACGGCGGGTGTCGCCATCGGGATCATCCAGACCGGGGCAATGAACCGCAAACGATGGGGACCGGTACGTCGGCGAGGTGCCAGCAATGCCTTTCGCAGGCTGTCGTAAAATGACGCCGTTCCCCTGTACCACCTTCTCCTCTGCATGTCCCGTTCTTCTCCCCGCAGCAAGAAAAGGCAGCCGTTCCTGCGCGCCATGCTGTTGCCGCTGCCGCCTGCAGCGGCAGACAGACGCTCCCTGAAGTTCCACGCATGTCTGCTGACCGTACGTAAAGATTTCGGTACCACAGAACATCTCGTGGAACTGGCAAGTCTCATGTACGTCGCCTGGTTTCTTCAGCGTGCCGGCTATGGGGATCTCCCGCTGACCGAATTCCACAGGGCCGAGCAATACATGGATCTGGCAAACCAGCGTGGCGCAGAAAACGGCGTCTGGTCCATCGACGACGCAGGCTACCCTTACTTCGAGCACAGACTTGCGCTCCACGACCAGCAGATCGCCGCCGCACCTGCGCACGCCATCGTGTCAGCCGAAGATGATCTGGCGCGTTTCATCGCCGGCACTGCCCAGTCACCTCTGCCTGCCGTCACGCCAGATCACACGTCGACAGTGGAATCAGGGGGAGCGTATCCGTAAGCCTGCACTAAGGAGATGTAAAACAATGCCCGGGCGGATGAGCGCAAGACGCTTTGCTGTCTGGTCGACAGGCCGACGGAAAATACGCCGTGTCCTTGATCTGAAGCCTGTGAGCGATTTCCGGTTGCTCCAGCCGGGCTCCCGCACGTTCAAGCAAGGCCAGGTCGCTGACGACCAGATCACAGTCCGGGAACACAGCCGGGAATCGTCCGTCGCACTAGCCTTCACCGGCTTCCCGTTCAGGAGCAGTTCGTCGCGACCAGGGTATGCAGGCCCAGGAGCAGCTGATCAGCGCGGTCTTGCCACTGCCATTTCTCTCCCCAATCACGAACAGTGTTTCGCCCTTCTCCTTGCGCAGCTTCACTGGTCCCATCTGGGACTGGTGGCTGGTCTCAGGTGGACAGGAACTGCATGAGCAATCGATACGCAGATGCAATCCGCGGAGAAAACGAACGACGCGGCCGGATTCAGGTTGTCGAACCAGATGCGCGGCGACCTGTTCTGGCTGGCAGCCAGGCTGTTTGATCTTATCTAACCGGATCTCCGCCGTCGTTCCGTTCACCTGCATTCGAGGGGAATCACTGCGCCGGGCGTTTCCTCCTGTTCGCTAAGGTCTGTTTTCATTCGATGAAATATGTTTACATCTTGTCTTTTGCATGAGCGGGC
>LFJI01000621.1 GCA_001235855.1 Candidatus Burkholderia brachyanthoides | reverse complement strand
TCCATAAACCTCACAGAATCAATCACGTCGAAATATTCCTGGATCAGAAAAGTTGATTTAGCCACTCATGGTGGACAGAATCTCCATAATATTAAATATGAAGAGCATAAAAAGTACAAAAGAAAAAAAGAACAAATTTTTCTGTAGAGAAAAATAAAATTGTATAGAGAGAAGAAGAGAAAATTCGTAGAGAAGGAGGTTCTGCCTTTTTTTTACAATGGAGGCCGTAGTATATAAAAGGTAGGGCAACCAATTTTTCTAACCAATCAATTAAGGAATAGGAAAAATCGTGGCCCCACATAAAAGTAAAGAAAAGAAAAACGTTGGCTTTCTTTTTTTTTTTCGTCCGTCCAGCGCGCGCGTGCAACGCGCGCGCGCGAGTTTGCTTCTGATGGCCCGCGCAAGGCGCGGGCCTTGCTACTTCCTTCAGGCGCGTGACAGCCACGCGCCACGCCTGCTGCTTCTCTTGCATCCATCACGTGCGTGCGCTTCTCTTCAACGTGGGCCATCATGTGTTTGTTGCTTCCTTTTGTCTTTGTGGACCACATATGAAAACAAGCCACAATTCCTCTTCTTCCACAGAAGTAAATATAAAATAAGGTATGATCATACCTTATTTTATATTTACTTCTGTGGAAGAAGAGGAATTGTGGCTTGTTTTCATATGTGGTCCACAAAGACAAAAGGAAGCAACAAACACATGATGGCCCACGTTGAAGAGAAGCGCACGCACGTGATGGATGCAAGAGAAGCAGCAGGCGTGGCGCGTGGCTGTCACGCGCCTGAAGGAAGTAGCAAGGCCCGCGCCTTGCGCGGGCCATCAGAAGCAAACTCGCGCGCGCGCGTTGCACGCGCGCGCTGGACGGACGAAAAAAAAAAAGAAAGCCAACGTTTTTCTTTTCTTTACTTTTATGTGGGGCCACGATTTTTCCTATTCCTTAATTGATTGGTTAGAAAAATTGGTTGCCCTACCTTTTATATACTACGGCCTCCATTGTAAAAAAAAGGCAGAACCTCCTTCTCTACGAATTTTCTCTTCTTCTCTCTATACAATTTTATTTTTCTCTACAGAAAAATTTGTTCTTTTTTTCTTTTGTACTTTTTATGCTCTTCATATTTAATATTATGGAGATTCTGTCCACCATGAGTGGCTAAATCAACTTTTCTGATCCAGGAATATTTCGACGTGATTGATTCTGTGAGGTTTATGGA
>LFJI01000620.1 GCA_001235855.1 Candidatus Burkholderia brachyanthoides | reverse complement strand
CATGCGCGCGCGGTGGCGAATGCGCGCCCGTAGGTGGTATGTGTATGCACGGCCGCCAGCGCCGCATGATTGATGCGATGGATGCCGCAATGAGGGTCGGCCGGGATTTGTGAATATCTGAAGCTTCAGATATTCACGATTACCCACACTCCGAAAATAGGCGAAGCGATGGCCGGAGGGCCTTCTGCAGCAGCCAAGCCCGGCCATCGCGATGCACATAATCAAGAGGGTTTCGAGGAACGCCATGATCTTGTCAGTCGCGTGGAATCGTGGTGTACGCTGCCCGGCGGGCCGCAGGTGGCCTAACGCTTCTTCCTTGTGTGCAAGATTGGACTCCATGTAGATGTGCGTGGTGTCGATGCTTTCATGACCCAACCACACACAGTGCGATCACGCTGACGTCGACGCCAGCCTGTAGCAGATGGGTCGCCGTCGCGTGCCTTATAGTGTAAGGTGAGATGTGTTTTTGGCGTAGACTCGGACAGGTGAGCACGGCGTCAGTTGCTCGCCGCGATAATTGGTGAACAGATGCGCCGTCGGCGCTGCATCCTGCTCGCGCATCCATTTCCTGATCGCATCAGCGGTCTTGATCCAGAGTGGGACGCAGCACTCTTTCCGCCCTTTGCCGTAGAGATGCACGAAGCTGCTACGAACACCCAGTTACACCCAGTTCGACCTGGCTGCACGCCATTGTCGTGATCTCTGAGACTCGTGCACCGGTGTTGTACATCGTTAGCAGCATCGTGTGATCACGTCGTCCGCTCGACCTAGAGAGGTCGGGGGCACCAAGAATCGCTTGAATTTCGGCGCGTGACAATGCGCAGATCAAACGACGATCAGTACGCTTGGTGGGAGCACGGACGTGGATAGTCCTGCAAAGTCGGGTCTGGATATGGCGCCCCAACGAAAGAATGGATGGCTGCCAGTCTGGCGTTGCGAGATCGCGCCGTGTTGTTGCTCCACCTCAAGGCTATCGAGAAACGCTAGAATGACGATCGAATTTAGCTGATCGAGCTTTAAGGGCAACCGGTTGGATGTTCATCTTTGTGGCGATGAACTGGAGAAGGAGGCGAAATGCATTGTCGTAACTCGAGAGGGTTTGGGGGCTGACATTTCGATGCGTCAGCAGATAGTTGACAGCAGGTGTTTGCCGGGTCTGGGGTCGCTGGATCGACAGCCTTCACAAAGCGCAGAAACCCCCGCAGCACACTA
>LFJI01000619.1 GCA_001235855.1 Candidatus Burkholderia brachyanthoides | reverse complement strand
GAGTTGTCTTCAATTAATGATAGCAGTTACCTTCGAAGGGTTAATAGTTATTCCATCCCTAGAGATTACATGTCCTAAAAATGCCACTTTCTCCAACCAAAATTCACACTTGCTAAACTTGGCATACAACTTATGCTCCCTCAAGATCTGTAGTGTAATTCTCAAATGTTTCTCGTGTTCCTCCCAGGTCCTTAAATAGATCAGGATATCATCGATGAAAATAATGATAAACTGATCAAGATAAGGTCTGAACACTCTCTGCATTAAATCCATAAATGCAGCAGGTGTATTGGTTAATCCAAACGGCATAACTCCAAACTCATAATGTCCATACCTCGAGTTGAATGCCGTTTTGGGTATATCACTTTCGTTGACTTTCAGTTGATAATACCCTTGCCTCAGGTATAACTTAAAAAATACCCTAGCACCTTACAACTGGTCAAACAATTCTTCTATTAAGGATGAAGGATACTTGTTCTTAATGGTAACACTATTTAGCCCTCGATAATCTATACACATCCTCAGGGTCCCATCTTTCTTCTTGACAAACAACACCGGTGCACCCGAAGGTGATGAACTTGGTCTGATAAATCCTTGACTCAGCAATTCTTGCAGCTGTGTCTTTAACTCTTGAAGGTCAGCTGGTGCCATTCTGTAAGGGGTTTTGGATATGGGTTCGGCTCTGGGTATCAAGTCAATTGTAAACTCTATCTCCATATCAGGTGGTGCCACGCTTAGTTTCTCCGAAAACACATCCGTAAACTCATTCACCACCTCCACTTGTTTCATACTCCGCTTGTCTTTGGTTTGGTTTATTGGGCTGGCTAAGTATCCTGTGGCTCCCTTGTGTAAGAGTTTCTTAGCTTTTTTACCTGAGATAATCTCTCGCACACCTAGAGTCAGCTTAAGGGTGCATTATAACACCGGCTCTCCCGAAATAGCAAAACATATTTCCTTGGTCCTACAATTGATCTGAGCGTAATGACGACTCAGCCAATCCATTCCTAATATTACCTCATACCCCCGGACAGGTAACAAGATTAGGTCTACAGAAAATATTCTACCATTAATGCTCACATCACAATTCTTACATATCCTATCTGTTTGGATCTTCGATTTTCCCACCGGTGTACCTACTTCCACCAAGTATGGTAATGTCTCTACCTTATCACCCAACTTTTCCAAATTTTCAGGATTTATAAAGCAATGGGTAGATCCAGGAT
>LFJI01000618.1 GCA_001235855.1 Candidatus Burkholderia brachyanthoides | reverse complement strand
TGGTTTTGTTATTTGCTGCTTTCCGACTTCGACAATCCGATTCTCAGCTGAAACCTCAGCTGAAACCACCACCGCCTTCAATTTCCCGCCTCAACTCCCCTGTACACTACTTCTGACTTTAGCTCGGCCTCGGCGCTGTTCATGCAAAACATAGACGGCACCATTAGTCGCCACGGCCATCCCGACGATAGCACGCGATCTGCAAATCCAAACCGTCCATCTGAGCAGCGCGCCGTCCATCTGAGCAGCGCGATCACCGCGTATTCTTGTCGCGCTTACCGTGTTCATTCGCGCTGGCGGCTGGGTTGCCGACCGCTTCGGCGCGCGCCGCGTCTTCATGTGGGCCATCGCCACGTTCACGCTCGCCTCCGTCGCCTGCGCGGGCGCGATGTCACTGATCGCCACGCGCATCGTGCAAGGTCTCAGCGGCACGATGATGGTGCCCATTGGCCGCCTGATCCTGTTTCGCGGCGTGAAGCGCGAAGAACTGCTGCAGGCGACGACCTGGCTCACGATGCTCGCGCTCATCGATCCCCTGCTCGGGGCGCCGCTGGGCGGCTTTCTCACCGATGCGCTGTCGTGGCGCAGCATCTTCTGGGTCAACGTGCCGGTGGGCATCGTCGGGCTGATTCTGACGCGGAAGCCGCTGCCGCCCTCGACGCCCGAGCATCGCACGCCGCCCGATCTGCGCAGCATGCTGCTGTGCTGTCGGGGGTGTCACTGAGCCTGTTCATGATCGGCATAGAAAGCTCGGGGCGCGGCTGCTGCCGGCGGGCGTGCCGTGGGTCTGCGTCGCCGCCGGTTTGCTGCTGTTCCGTGCGACGGTGGTCCATTGCCGCCGTGCCGACAATCCCGCCATCGATTTTTCGCTGCTGTCGATTCCGACTTTTCACGCCGCCACGGTCGCGGGCAGCCTGTTCCGCGGGTGCGGGCGTGCTGCCGTTTCTCGTGCCGCTTACGTTGCAGACCGGCTTCGGCTACAGCGCGACGACCAGCGACCTCGTCACCTTCGCAAGCGCCCTCGGCTCGTTCTGCATGCGGCCGATGACCGCCACCGCCCTGTGTGTGTCATTTCTCCGTGTGCGCGGTGCTGTGCGCGGGCAGCGTGTGTTTCGCGGCCGTGCTGGCCGTGTGCGCGACGATGTCGCAGGCGTGGCCCGCGTGTTGCTTCACGGGAGGATGTTACTCCCGGCTAATTGTCATCGACGCATCGTTTTTCGGTGG
>LFJI01000617.1 GCA_001235855.1 Candidatus Burkholderia brachyanthoides | reverse complement strand
GTTCCCAATTGTTAATGAATTGGTAATCGAGTCGGTTGGGATGTGAGTAGAAGAAATTAATTCTACACTTTTGTTCCCAATTATTCCCTGGTATTAATTAATTAGAATGTTTGTTAATAGTTTTTTTTAATATTAAACAAACGTGAACAAAAGTGAACAATTTATTACTTTGACCGCACATATACAAATGAAAGGCGGGTCTTACTGTATTAAAAGTGAACAATTATTTTTTACTAATATAAATCTGATTTCGCGCACCGTTGGTGTATTTCTGCAACACAAATTCAAAATGTAGATATTTTTACAACATGTTTCGCGTGTAGCTATTTTTGTAAATGTATTTGATATAGTAGTGTATGAATGTGAAAGACCCAATATAAATATTACACGCACATGTTTCAAAAAATATTTTATTTAGAGTTATCCCCTTAAAATTTCTTTAGAACTGACCTGTGCGCTATTATGTGATAGGATGGCAGACGGAGCAGAGACAAGTCGACCCAGATACCCTTTTGTGATTCCCCATGCGATTTCATACCATGACTACGATCAGGATTTGGAGCTGGTTTGTGATCCCATTTCGGGACCTCCGTGCTTTTGTGCTGGTAGGGCTCCGTTCTCCTACCCTAACTGGGTAGTCCACCAGTTAGAGCGAGAGAGAGAGGAGTTCGTGCAGACCCTGATGCGAGAGAGAAAATGGCATCAGGATGACTCTTTCTTTCAGTGGAGGCGCATTGAGACTCTGGAGAGAGAGAGAGAGGGGATGAGCAATTCTTTAAGGGATTTATCTAAAAGATTAGCAATATAACTAGGAAGGCGTTTTAAATACCACACATGGGTTACTGGACATGCGAGTTTGATGTAGCCCATTTGATACCTTCGTATACGAGAATCAATAAATTCGACCCCGCATTTCTCACAAAATTTCGGGTCGTTTTTTTCATCTTCAATTACGCGATAATTTCCACAAGCACAAATTCCACTTTTAATAGGCCCAAAAATTCTTTCACAAAATAATCCCTCCTTTTCCGGTTTATTGGTTTTGTAATGAAAAGTATAGGGTTTTGTCACCTCTCCAACTATCTCTCCATTAGGAAGTATTTTAGTAGCCCAAGCACTTATTTGTTGAGGAGAAACTGATCCAATTTGGAGCTGTTGATGTTTATTCCTACCGATCATAGAAGCAAAATTCTGATGCATGTCGATTAAGCTACATTCCTATGAGTCAGAGAGA
>LFJI01000616.1 GCA_001235855.1 Candidatus Burkholderia brachyanthoides | reverse complement strand
CAGAATGCGACATTTCTATCTGGCAGAAACCCGATATTTGAACTTGGGATCTACAGACCTCCGGCACACACGCCTCAGCGACCGGCGCGCCGCATTGCTGGACATGTCTATTCAGCCTTGAATTCCATTTCTGAAGACCAGAAGAAATCAGCGAAAGCTCAAAGTTTAACAGACTATCAGAGTTTTAGATATGTCTTGATTCTACAAGCTTTGAAGAAAGCTCTTCCTTCTACTGATGAAGTCAAGAACATTTTCAAGAATTCAGCAGCATTGAAGCTTATCGGACTCGTGGAAGTTTGCGGAATGATGGAGCAAGTAATCAATTCAACAGCAATGGTGGTTGATTGCTTCTTAATGTGTCTTGTTATCTATTTGATTTTGAATACATTAGTTGACTTGACTTCCTTGGCAATAAAAAAATTTTCAAATAAGGAGCCAGCAATGAACGAAATTATTATTAGGATAATAAACACATTCTGCATTTTAGGCATGACCTTAGTCGTAGTAATTCCATTAGGAGATTTGTTAGCTTTTGCTATTGATTCCAATAGTCGTTTGAAACCATTTTCTAATCTCTACATTTCCTTCTTCAGAAGCACACCATTGATGCTTGTCTTGCTTGGCTTCTACTGGTTGCACCAGGTCTTCTTAAAAGCATGTTTGGCATTCGTGGAGATATTAGATTATTCACTGTAATGATTGCCTTTACTTTGTTTGAAGCCGCTTACTTTGCTGATCATTTCTTAAGTGATTTGAACGGAGTAAGTGAAGAACAGAAAAGAGCAGCGAAAGCACAGGGCTTGTCAGCATTTCAGACTTTTAGACATATCACACTTCCACAGGCTTTCAGAAATTGTCTTCCTTCAGTGATTAATCAAGGAATGATTCTTTTTCAAGACACAACGACAATAGTAGCCATAGGACTTGCTGATTTGTATGGGAAGGTTGTCTTTGTTCAGGAGAAGTCAGGACATAACACCCAAGGAATACTTATAGCAACACTCATTTATCTTTCAATTTCACTGTGCGGCATGTGGATGCTAGATAGATTAAAAAAACAAAAATCAAAAATAAAGGAGAAAAATATGAACATGATAGAAATAAAAAATATAAGCAAAACCGTTGACAACAATCAGATATTGAAGAATGTCAGCTTATCCATTCCCAAAGGTGCGAAGTATGTGCGTATTTTGGCCGAAGGTGAGCGGCCATTTCGGGAACGTGACCGAACGGAC
>LFJI01000615.1 GCA_001235855.1 Candidatus Burkholderia brachyanthoides | reverse complement strand
CGAAGTGTTACCTCTGTCCTGGAACAGGTGTTACCCATCTCTCCGGTCTATACACATGCCGATCACGCACGGCGGGAGTTGGGAAATCAACAGACCGAGCTGTTCGCGAGATACACGGGGTTTGATCAACACCGCTTTGCCGGCGTCATCCACGCCGTGGAGCGCGAACACGTTCTTGGCAAGATCAATTCCTACGGTGACGATTGACACGACCTACCCCCTGTAGACGGTAGACAAGGTTTCGACACTCCATCATGTCACTTCGACTCCGGTTTGCCGCTTCCGGCGCAGTCTCAAGACGGCGAAGCCCCTTTCATTCGGTTATCCGAGGAATATCACGAACGTTCACATGGCTGGGCTGGTTTGGTAGGCTAGTTATACTGCCGTAGCAAAACACCGCGAATCTCGACAGAGCCGTACGCAGGCATCGACCTCGCATACCGAAACACCCGCACCGCGGCCGCATCCGACTTGATCCAGGAGGGCCGCCGTCGAATCGATCCGTTTCAGGCATTCACGACAAATCCATCTGTACACGGGACTAGTTTTATGAAAACCGCACAAGAACTCCGCGTCGGCAACGTCGTCATGATCGGCAGCGATGCCATGGTCGTTCAGCGCGCCGAATACAACAAATCGGGCCGTAACGCCGCAGTCGTGAAGATGAAGTTCAAGAACCTGCTGACGAATGCCGGCATGGAAACCGCCTACAAGGCGGACGACAAGTTCGACGTCGTTGTGCTCGACCGCAAGGAAATGTCGTACTCGTATTTCGCCGACCCGATGTACGTGTTCATGGACGCCGACTACAACCAGTACGAAGTCGAAGCCGAGATGATGGGCGACGCGCTCAACTACCTCGAAGACTGCATGGCCTGCGAAGTCGTGTTCTACAACGAGAAAGCTATCTCGGTCGAACTGCCGACCACGCTGGTTCGCGAAATCGTCTACACGGAACCGGCCGTCAAGGGCGACACGTCGTCGGGCAAGGTGCTCAAGACGGCCAAGCTCAACACCGGTTTCGAACTGCAAGTGCCGCTGTTCTGCAACATCGGCGACAAGATCGAAATCGACACCCGCACCAACGAATACCGCGGCCGCGCGTAAGCCTTACGCATCGCCTGTCACCTGGCTGGCGACGGTTTTACACCTGTCGCCGCTGTCAGAAAAAAACCGGCCTTCGCAGGCTAATGCCGTTCAGTTAAGGGGTTTCTTCTGAGATACCGAACGGAGTAACGTTT
>LFJI01000614.1 GCA_001235855.1 Candidatus Burkholderia brachyanthoides | reverse complement strand
GACGAACCATTCGTCCGGAGTGTTACCCCTGTCCTGGAACAGGTGTTACCCATGTTTCCGGTCTATACACGACCCTTGAGCCGCCCAGTCCTGAATCCAGGATACGGCACAGGCTTCCCGAGGTAAGCTCAAGCGCCTTCGCTACACACCTGCCAGATTTACCAGCCCGGTCCTTGATAGTTATGGACTTCGCGATCATTTGCCCGCTCGTCCGTTCGGGACAGGCCTCGTATCTGATTTCTGTTCGTCAGGTCGTGGCTTTGCAATACACTTCCTTCAGACCCCGCCTCACGACGACGCCCTTGCGTTTCGCTAGTCCTTCACCACCATCAGGTTGGACAGGGAACTCCCACCCCTAAGCTGTTGCGCATGCTCGGCACGCCTGGGACACGCAAGGGGGAAAGTTACTGTACCCAACCCAGAAATGCAAGACGAACGACGAGCGCGTTGCCGCGAAACTGGCGACAAGTGAGGCATCTTGTCCAGCGGTTTCGGTTTCAAGTCTTACATGATTTGCGATTTGCAATTTTAGCTTAATTTTTTTTGAATTGCGTGGCGGAGTCCAGGCTTCGCGTGTTCCACCGTCCGAGAAAAATTTTCCGAATTTTCCTCGATCATTGATTCGCCCTGCCATTAGCGATACCCTTATAATTTTAGTGTCACATGTTCGCGACACGCTCGTGCTTGTGTACGGGCAGTCCAACGTAAGGGACATCGGCTAGCGGTTCGGAAGACGTCTGCACGAGTTGACTGACTGCGATAAGTACGGTGTAGAGCATCTCGATGGGGCGCGAGTTCCGGGTAGCAACTGCTCAAGATCATTGAGCTTAATTGGCGTAGTAGGTGTCCCCCTTCGGAGGGGGCACACCTAAATTGGTAGCTGTGCGATTTCGCTTGGTTACCTTGTTGCATTGACCTGACTACCGTCGGGTCCCGCCCCGTCAGCGGCTTCATCTCCGCCGACCAGGCGGGATGTTGTTTGCAATAATCCTGAGCCATCCGGCCCAGGGAATCGCTAGAGGAAACGAGTGCAAGCTCGATGTGACATTGTTCAACTTCTTTTTCGTTGGAAGAGAGAACCTGCTGTGCGACCAGTAGTAGCTTAGGAGGACATGCGTCACTGGTAACGGTGGACCCTGGCAAGTAAACCTGCTCGCGGGAGCTGCAACGCTCCCGTGAGGGGGCGCTGTTCTCTGCCAGCATCAGGCGGAGGTGGTACTAGGTTGGGTAACAAGGTTAGAG
>LFJI01000613.1 GCA_001235855.1 Candidatus Burkholderia brachyanthoides | reverse complement strand
AACTATGTTACGATAAGACTTCGTACGAGTTAAGCGTAAAATAAAAATAATTAAAATTTGACCGAACGTGACATAGAACACGAAAATAATTAAATTTCGTACGATATGCCTAACTTGCCTTGAATGTTACTAAACTTGATACCATGATTGTGGCTCTAGTCTAAGTCCTTAGCTACTATCCTATTGGAACTCTCACAAGGGAGAATTAGGGAAGATAATAACACTAAAATTGATGCTAAGAATGAGGAATCTAGGTTAGAATTGTGGCTACCACTCTATTGGAACTCTCAAAAGGGAGAATTAGGGAAGAACCACTTAAGGCAAGTTATACATCTAGATAAGGGGAGGCAACGAATTGTGTGATTGGTTAATGACCCTAGCTAGTAAATTTGATGACTCGGTAACTCTTTGGTAGTGGGTTCACGTTTGGGATTGACGACCCCGAATGCCATGGCTAGGGATTAACCGGGTGAGTAAAGGCGAAACCACAATGAGGCAGCCTATGTGTGAATTAAACTAATGAATGGGAAAGGGCAACCTTAGCTTAGACCAATGAAACACCCTTAGGTAGATTTTTAGGTTTTTATTTGCAGTCTTATATTAGTCTTTTACTTTTCTTTGTTTGCATGATGTAGATTTTGGTAATTTGTGACACCTACTCTTTATTTGCATTTCTTTTTGTGAATTGGCATATTTTCATGCGTGGTTAATTCACAATAATTGCTTATAAAAAAAATTTCCTTGGAGTCTAAATTGTAATTGCAACGCATTCCTCGTGAGATCGACACCTCAACTATGCTACGATAAGACTTCGTACGAGTTGAGCGTAAAATAAATGATTAAAATTTGACCGAACTTCACATAGAACACGCATCCTTTGTGTGCACGCCTCAGACTCGTCAAATTTGTGGCGCCGTTACCGGGGAACGCAACGTAGTTCTTTTAGGTTTCAAGGACCAAAAATGTGTATTTGATGCTTTTATGTGTTTTCTTTGCTTATATGCTTTTGTTGAGTGTTTTAGATGATTAGTGTGTTTCTTAGTTGCTTTGGACGGTTTATGAGCTTAAAAGTTGAAAAAGGGCAAGAATGAGCTTCATGGTTGATTATGTGAAGTAAAGGTGCACCACTTCATTGCTTGAGTGATTCTTGACTCTTTCAAGTGCTTTACTTGTGTATTTAAGTTCATTTCTCGTTCAAGTAGCTAATATAAATGCTTAACTAGCATGTGTGCTTTTAAATTTGAT
>LFJI01000612.1 GCA_001235855.1 Candidatus Burkholderia brachyanthoides | reverse complement strand
CGCCGAGAGGCCGGTAGAGATCAAGGGGTGAAAGTCCCCGACGTTGTAAGAGTTAGCGACTCACAATGTCCCCGAGTCATGCCTGGTCAACCGCGAGGCGGGCTGCGAAGCGTTGACAGGGGCGCTGATAGGCCAGCCATTAAGCCACGAAATGGATATGTCATTCCCGAGCGCCGACGCGCTACTGTATTCGGAAGGCAACACCGCCCGGCGCGCTATTGCGAGTGTCGGGTGGGCTCGGCGTGGTCTGAGACCCTGGCATGTCAGCACGATCTCTACGCGGGAACCGGGAGATCTTCTCCCATTTGACCGCCGACCGCAGTCAGGTCCGGCGGCCCGCATCGGGAAGGTGAGGAGCCGACGCCGATGATGAACGAATGGGAGAAGTCGGACTCGCCCATGGTAGCGAAGAAGCTGGCGAACAAATCCGGGCAACCGGACGCGGAGCCGGTGGAGCGAAGGGGCGGAGCCAAGGGGAACACGGGCTGGTCGCGCACGTGCCGGACGCAGAGCCGGATAAGCGTGTCCCAGAGGCTGGACCGTGTGCGTCAAGCAGCAAGGCAAAGGAAGAAGGAGAAGTTCACGGCGTTGTTCCACCTGATCGACATTGACCTGCTAGAGACGGCGTTCTTCTGGTTGAAACGGAAGGCGGCGGCCGGGGTTGATGGCGTGACGTGGCACGACTATAAGCAAGACCTGGGACGAAACCTCGAAGACCTGCATAGCCGACTTCACCGACAGGCTTACCGGGCGCTAGCCAGCCGCAGGCGTTACATACCGAAGGCCGATGGAAAGCAACGACCGTTGGGCATTGCCGCGCTGGAAGACAAGATCGTCCAGCGTGCGTTGGTGGCGCTCCTCAATGCGATCTACGAGACGGACTTTCTGGGCTTCTCATACGGTTTCCGTCCGCGCTGCAGCCAGCATGATGCGCTGGATGCACTCGCGACGGGAATCGCTCGCACGAGCGTGAGCTGGATTCTGGACGTCGACATCAGCAGGTTCTTCGATACGCTCAACCACGACTGGCTGATCCGCTTCGTTGAGCACCGCATAGGCGACCAGCGCGGATCCGGCTGATCCGCAAATGGCTGAAGGCGGGAGCGATGGAGGACGGGATGATCGAGCCAACCGACGAGGGGACGCCGCAAGGGTCAGTCATCTCGCCGCTGCTGGCGAACATCTACCTGCACTATGTCTTCGACCTCTGGGCAAACCAGTGGCGCAAGCGCCACGCCGAGGGAAA
>LFJI01000062.1 GCA_001235855.1 Candidatus Burkholderia brachyanthoides | reverse complement strand
AGCACTGGCATCAAATACCCCTTCGCCGGTCGAATTGAATTCTGCAGGGCCGACTAGTTATTCTCAGGAAGCTGTGGATAACGGCGTGGTTTACCTGAGGAACGCGTGTGATTTTGTTGTGCACGTAAACGGGACAACTGACGCCCAATTCGAACGGCCCAAAAAGTTGTTCCAAGTTAACCGCACGGCGCGAACATGCTTACGGTCTGATTCTACTCTCCGCAATAGCTTGAATCGAAAGATGAAAAGTGGGTTATACAGAGAAACGGCCGGCTTTTGTTAACTCCTACTACGTATATATTATACGGTAACCTGTAAACACCTGACGGCGATGCCGTCGAAAAGCGAAAACCCATAGCCGGCCAGAAGACATCACGCGTCTCCGGTTAGCTTTGCCGCACGCGCTGCAGCTCGGGAAATCGCTTTTACTTCAACGAAATCAAGAAGCTGGAGTTGATCTGTAACGCCCATCGAAATATGGCACAATCGCCGTTCTTCCAGCGTCACGCCGCACGGCGGCCAGGTGCATCAATGGAACGGTGATTGCGTAAACACAATCTGATCACCAACACCGCTTCGTCGTTTGCTGTGTCCGGCCTGGCGTCCGCTCGAGCGCCGCGTGTAAGGTGCGAATCCAGTGAGAGACGGTTCGCCGCGGGTGTCGCGAACGCCGCCAGCCTGACGCGTCGTCTAATCCGTGCACGGTCTGTTCCGTGACGCCGTGTTCGTTCGCATTTCGTTTCGTTTGAGTGAACCTGCGCTCGTCATGTCCGGCGAGCCGCAACGATGCGTGCGCCTCGCCGCCGCGCAATCGAGGCCCGCGTGGTGCTGGCGCAGGTTCGTTCACAGCACCGAAGGAGAAGCCAATAAGATGAATTCGGCATTTTCATTTCTGCCCGCGTGGCCGCTCGAACCCGAGGCCATTTTGTGGGCCGGTCTCGCGCTTGTCACGGCGGGACTCGCCGGAGAATTGCTGTGGCGCACGTGGCGGTTGCCGTGCATCACGGGTTACGCGATCATCGGCCTGATCGCCGGCAATGCAGGTCTCAGCGTGATCGACGCCAGCGCGGCGGGCGGCCTGTCGCGGCCGCTGCTCGATGTCGCGCTCGGCCTGCTGCTGTTCGAATTGGGCGGCCGCCTCAACTTGCGGTGGATACGCCGCAATCCTTATCTGATCCTGTCGAGCATCGCGGAATCCACACTTACCTTCGGCTTCGTGCTGATCGCGCTGATCCTGCTCAACGTCCCGACGATGCAATCGGTCGTGATCGCGGCCATCGCCATGGCGACGTCACCCGCGATGGTCATTCAATTGAAAACGGAATTGCGCGCGGAAGGTCAAGTTACGCAGCGACTGCTCACGCTGACCGCGTTGAACAGCGTGTATGCGGTGGTCGTGGAGAAGCTCGCGGCGGGCGTGCTGCATCAGGAAATTTATGGAAATGCCTTCGCAACCTTCCTGCAGCCTTTGTATCTGCTGATCGGCTCGCTGGTGCTCGCGTTTCTGCTCGCGCGCGCCTGCAATCTGCTGGTGCGCCGCCTGCCGACCAACGACGAGCATTCGTTTGTCGCACTGTTCGGACTCGTGCTGCTGGCGATCGCCATCGCGCATATCTTCAAGCTGTCGACGATTCTCGCGCTGCTTGCCGCGGGCATCATCGTGAAGAACGCTGACGAGCGGCCGCAACTGTGGCCCTCGCACTTCGGCTCGGCGGGCTGGCTGCTCACGGTGATTCTGTTCGCCCTCACGCTGACGTCGTTCCAGTGGCGCGATATCTTGATCGGCGGGCTGGCAGCGATCGCGCTGATCGTCTCGCGTTTCGTCGGCAAACTGCTCGGCGTGCTGATCTTCGCGAAACCGAGCGGGCTCGACTGGAAGCAGGGCGTGGCACTGGGCGTCGCGCTCACGCCGATGTCGGCGCTCGCGTATCTGCTGGTCGACGACATGTACGTGCTCTATCCCGACTACGATCCCACGCTGCGCGCGATCGTCCTCTGCTCGATGGTCGTGTTGCAAATCGTGTCGCCGTTCGTGGTGTACCGTAGCCTGTCGGCGGTAGGCGAGCGGCGCGAATGAACTTTCAGCGTTGCTCAGGAATTTGAGCTTTCAAGAGGCGTCATGGCACTCGAACCTTTCATCAACTCCGAACCGTTTACGTTCGGCGTCGAACTGGAGATCCAGGTCGTCAATACGCACGACTACGATCTGACGCGCGCCGCGTCCGATCTGATGCGTCTCATCAAGAATGAAGAGATTCCCGGCAACATCACGCCGGAGATCACCGAAAGCATGATCGAGCTTTCGACCGGCATCTGCACGACACACGAACAGGCCGTCACCCACCTGCGCAAGATTCGCGACGTGCTGGTAGCGGCCGCCGATCAGCTGAACGTGGGCCTAGCCGGCGGCGGCACGCACGCGTTCCAGCAATGGAGCGAGCGGCAGATCTACGACGCGCCGCGCTTCCAGTACATCTCGGAACTGTACGGTTATCTCGCGAAGCAGTTCACGGTGTTCGGCCAGCACGTGCATATCGGCTGTCCGGACCCGAACAGTGCGCTGTTCCTGCTTCATTCGATGTCGCGTTATATCCCGCATTTCATAGCGCTGTCGGCTTCGTCGCCTTATATCCAAGGCGTCGATACGGGCTTCCATTCGGCACGCCTGAATTCGGTGTTCGCGTTCCCGCTCTCGGGCCGCGCGCCGTTCGTGCTGACCTGGGACAGCTTTGAGGAGTACTTCTCGAAGATGGTGAATACTGGCGTCGTCAACAGCATGAAGGACTTCTACTGGGATATCCGGCCTAAGCCTGGATTCGGCACCATCGAAGTCCGCGTGATGGACACGCCGTTGTCGACCGATCGCGCGGCGGCTATTGCGTGCTACATCCAGACGCTCTCGCGCTATCTGCTGCTCGACAAGCCTGTGACACCGCACGAGGACGACTACCTCGTCTACACCTTCAATCGCTTCGAGGCGTGCCGCTTCGGGCTGGAAGGCACTTGCATCAATCCTCAGACTGGCGAGCGGCGCACTATCGCAGAAGACATTCTCGCGACGCTCGACGTGCTGATGTTGCACGCCGACGCGCTCGGTTCGCGGGCGGTGCTCGCGCAGGTGGGCGATATCGCGCGCGGCGGCGTCGACGACGCGAGCTGGCTGCGTAATGTCTTCACCAAGGAAAAATCGCTGCACGAAGTCGTCCGGCAGCAATGTCTGGAGTGGCGTCGATAACCCCGCCGCTCGCTGACAAGCAAACCAGGAAACGCAGCAAAAGGCCGATTCGAAGAAGTGAGAATCGGTCTCTTTCTTTGTTGAAGCAGATGAAACGTCTGCGCGTGTCACGTGAGGAATAAACCGCTTTCGCCAACGCTTGAATTGAAGCGTTTGGTGTTACCGGCGCTTACGTGGAGCACGACGGCATACCCGTACGTAATATTCGGTAACAAAAACGGCATGCGCTTCGCTGCAGACAATATCAAAAAGCAGCGCAAAGTCAACGTTTTAACGGAGCCTTGATTGTATTGGCGAAGACCTGTCCAGTTGGCCGAAGTACTGCGCGTGCCAGTCTAAAAGGCTTCAATTGCGGTTCCATCCCGGCTCATTTCCCTGTCACCTCGGCTTATTAGAGTATGCGCTCACACTCAGTGACAAAGTTTTCTCGGGTTATCCACAGTTCCACGTCGATAATTAAGGTGTACGTTTGTTTCTAGTCGCTTAGAATGGTGACTTCGCCGGTATCGAGTTATAGTCGGCGAACATTAGCGCCACGGGCAGGTCATAAGAAGGCGCATAACGAAGAGGTGTGATGTCCCCATTCAGGCGTTTTGAATTGTCTGGTACGCCTGAATTTTGAGACGGCGGGGACCACGGTCGAGGGCAGTCTACTGAAGGTGCGGCAACGTGCCTCAGTGGCGGTTTGTCGAGTGGGGCGTTAGCGGAAGGTTGCGCGAAACACGCCGTCTAACCCATAAGTGGAACAACAAGTGAAATATCATGAGTGAAGGCGTTTACGGAGAGCAGCCGACTGGGCGGGTGACCCACGGTCTGCTAAGGTTGAGCACGGCGATGCGCAGTCAGGCATGGGAATGGGCGGAAGGTGCGGGGCTTACGCCGACCCAAGGTGAAATTTTGGTGCTGCTCATGCAGCGCAAAAGTCCGATGCGCCTCGGCGAGATCGCGTGCGAAACCGCACTGACCGCCGCGACCACGAGCGATGCCGTGAGTACGCTCGAAGGCAAGGGTCTCGTCGAAAAGCGCCGCGCGCTCGACGATGGCCGTGCCCTCGCGGTTCGTTTGACCGCTCGCGGCCGCACAGCGGCGAAGAAGGCGCTGCAATGGCCGGACTTCCTCGCGAAGGCGGTCGGCACGCTCAAGGACGACGAGCAAGCCGCGTTCTACCGCACGTTGCTCAAGACCATCCATCAGCTCGAATCGCAACAGCAGATTCCGGCGCACCGTATGTGTCTATCGTGCTCGCACTTTCAGCCGAGCAAGAATCCGAAGAAGACACCTCATCACTGCTCGCTGCTGCAGATCAACATGGCTGACACCGACCTGCGTCTCGACTGTTCGGTATACGAAGAAGCCAACGTCACCACGCAGAAGAAGAGATGGAAGGTGTTCGCACAGGTCGCCTGAGCCTCGCCACGAGGTGCGGCTCGTCCTCAAGCCGCAGTCCGAGCGATGCGCAGTCGAGTCACGGAAACCGCCGATGAAACAAGAAATCCTGGCGATTCGCCACGTCCATTTCGAAGATTTGGATTGCCTTGAACTCGTGCTCGGCGAGCGCGGGAATCTGGTGCGTTATCTCGACGTCGGACGCGGGCGCATCGACGTGCCCAATCCGCTCGATCCGTCCTTGCTCGTTGTGCTGGGCGGGCCGATCGGCGCGTATGACGACGCCAACTATCCGCATCTCGCACCGCTTTTGTCCATGCTCGAAAAGCGCATGGCGGCGAGCTTGCCGACCATCGGCATCTGTCTGGGTTCGCAGCTGATCGCGCGGGCGCGGGTGCGCGCGTATATCCGTCGGACACTCTCCGAACTCGGCTGGAAGCCGCTCGAGTTGACCGAGGCGGGACGCGCGTCCGCGTTGCGGCATCTCGAAGCCGACGACGCGCCAATTCCCGTGTTCCACTGGCATGGCGATACCTTCGATCTCCCCGACGGCGCCACCTTGCTCGCATCGACGGATATATGTGCGCATCAGGCGTTCACGTGGAGCGAACATGTGCTCGCGCTGCAAAATGCCATCCCGAAGTGCTGACGGATCGCTTCGAGAACTGGCTCGTCACCTATCCCGGCGAAATCGCCAGCAGCGGCACGACGGTCACCACGTTGCGCAAAGACACCGCGCACCACGGCCCAACGCTCGAACGCGCCGCCCGTGCGATGTTCGACGAATGGCTCGACCGCTTTGGCATTTCGCAGCCCTGAGCCGCGACGACAGCGCGCTTTCCCGACGTTTCACACGCCCTGCGTGATCAAAACCGGGATGCTATGCTCGACTGCTTATCCTTTCTTTCGCGACGAGCCCACGACATGAGCGCGCTGTTTACTCCCACGACGTTGCGCAGCCTGCAGATCCCCAATCAGATTTTCATATCACCGATGTGTCAGTATTCCGCCGAGCGCGGCGAGGCGACCAACTGGCACATGATCCATCTGGGCAGCCTCGCGCTGTCCGGCGCGGGCATGCTGTTCATCGAGGCGACGGCGGTGGAGCCGGATGACCGCATCACGCCGGCCGACCTCGGTCTGTGGAACGACGCGACGGAGAATGCGCTGCGTCCGGTGATGGCCGCGATCCGCAAATACTCGAACATCCCCGTGACGATGCAGCTCGCCCATGCGGGACGCAAGGCGTCGAGCCACACGCCGTGGGACGGCGGCCAGCTGATTTCGGTTGCCGATGGCGGCTGGGTAACGCACGCGCTGCCATCGCCCATTCCGCATAAGCCGGACGAGACGCCGCCGCTCGCCCTCGACACCGCCTGTCTTATACGCGTCGCGTGAAGGAAGCGTTCGCGTCATTGGCGCGGCTCGGCATCGACGGCATAGAAGTGCATTGCGCGCACGGCTATCTGCTGCATTAATTTCTGTCGCCGCTCGCCAATCAGCGCACGGACGAATATGGCGGCTCGCGCGAGGTGTTGAGCATTGGCGCGGCGGGAGTGTACGATAACGTCGATAAGCGATGGTGAGTTGAACGTAGCCCATCAAGCGCGCGGTGAAAAAAGCGCGATCAAAAACGCGAACGCGGCGTCCGAACGGCCACCGCATTTTTTTCATTCCGCGCGGTCGAGCCGGGTTCGTTGCGCTCCGGCAACGCTCACATCCCACACCGATACGTCATTCAAGGATTCGTTCGATGAGTTCACGCAGGGTCACCGTTCGCCGTTCCGGCGTGCATGGCAAGGGCGTTTTTGCCGTAGCGTCCATCGCCAAGGGCGAGAAGGTGATGGAGTACAAGGGTGAACGCATTTCGTGGAAGGAAGCGCTGCGCCGCCATCCGCACAACCCGAAAGAACCCAATCACACCTTCTATTTCGCGCTCGACGACGGCCGCGTGATCGACGGCAAGATCGACGGCAACAGCGCCAAGTACATCAACCATTCGTGCGCGCCGAATTGCGAAGCCGAGGAAGTGGAAGGGCGCGTGTTCGTCCACGCGCGGCGCGATATCGAGCCGGGCGAGGAGTTGAATTACGACTACGGCCTCGTGATCGACGGCCGCATCACCAAGAAACTCAAGAAGGAATACGAGTGCCATTGCGGCACGAAGAAATGCCGCGGCACCATGCTCGCGATGAAGAAGTAAGCGCGTGAGAAATGCCGCGCGTCCCGCGCACGGCGTTCGTCTATTCCTGAGCAGGCTGCGCGTCCTGCTTGAGCGGAATTCGCACGATGAAGCGAGCACCGCTTTCCGGCGTGTCCTCGTAATGCACGGTGCCGCCGTGCAACGAAATGATGTCGTGCACGATGGCGAGACCCAGACCCGCGCCGCCTTCCACGCTTTGTCCGTCACCACGGAAGAAGCGCTTAAACAGGTCGGGCTGCTGATCTGCCGGTACGCCTGGACCGTTGTCCTCCACGATCACTTCGCCGAAGCGCCGGCCCACGTTGTTGCGCCATTCGTTGACCGTCAGCGTGATGCGCGCGCCTTCGTCACGCGACGGCGGCACGTACTTCAGCGCGTTGTCGATCAGATTCGCCAGCACCTCGCGCGTCAGCACGATATTGCCGCGCACGATCATGGGATGCCCGTTGTCGGGATCGTCCAGACGCTGGAAGCCGAGATCGACGTTGGCGGCCAGCGCGCGCGGCACCCATTCCGCACCGGTTTCGAAAGCGAGCGTGGCGAGGTCGAAATCCGCGAAGCGCGCGGCCTGTTCGCCCGGTTCCGCGCGCGCCAGCGACAATAACTGGTTCGACAGCCGCACCGCGCGATCCGCCGACGCGCGCAGTTCCATCACTGCTTCGACGGCCTTGGCGGGATCGCGCGAACTGAGCGCCTGTTCCGCGTGCAGCTTCACGGCGGTCAGCGGCGTGCGCAACTGATGCGCCGCATCGGCGATGAACTTGCGCTGCGCATCGAGGGCGGCTTGCAGGCGCACGAGCAGGCCGTTCATCGCGCTCGTGAGCGGGCGGACTTCGCTGGGCACGAAAGTTTCGTCCACCGGCTCCAGCGAGATGTGCGTCTGCTTGTTGAGGGCATCCGCGAGATCGGTGAGCGGATTCAACTGCTGGTTGACCACGCGCCATACGATCACCCAGCCTGCCAGCAACAACAGCGCCAGCGGCATCATGATGGCGACTAGAAACTCCACCGCGATCCGATACCGCGAGCCGACCCGTTGCGCCACCTCAACGACGATCGGATTGCCCCGCGGCTGCGGCACGCGCACCTGCGCCGCGCGCACGGCGGTGCCCTGATAGTGCGTCTCGAAGACGTAGGCGTAATGGATGCGCCGCACGGCCGTGCCGGTGAGCGGCAATTCCGGCTCGCCGGCGATTTCCTCGTCGTCGGTGCTGATCCGGTAGATGAGCTGCTCGACCGGATCGGAGAACATCGCCTGGGCGAGCGGCGGCACAGTGACGGGTGCATCGACGCCCGCGAGCTGAATCTGCTTGGAGATGGCCGTGGCGAGATCCGCCAGCGACCGGTCGACGACGTGTTGCGTGTACTGCCACGCGAGCCAGTAGGCCATCAGGCCAGACATGAGCGCGAGCAGGGACAGCGGTGCGGCGAGCCGGCGCCGCAAAGTGCGCCGCAGACTCGGCGGCGCCGGTTTTTCTTGGGCTTTCGATCGCGCCAGATCGAGCCAGTCTTGGCGGGCGAAACGTTCGTCGCCCGCGCGCCGGGTTGGAAGTCGCAAGGCAAAAAACTATCCCGGCGGCGAGACGAACAGCGTCAGGCCGCCTGACGAATCTCCTGAAGCAGATAGCCGAAGCCGCGCACCGTGACGATTTCCACGCGCGTATTTTCGAGCTTTTTACGCACGCGATGCACGTAGACTTCGATGGCTGTATCGCCGAGATCGCCGCCGAAGTGCGTCAGGTGATCCTGCAACTGCGCCTTGCTGACCACGCGGCCATGACGCAGCAGAAGCATTTCGAGCACGGCGAATTCGCGCGGCGAAAGCTCGAGCGGACGCTCGTCGTTGAAGATGCGGCGATCGACGCCCGACAGACGCAAGCCGCCCAACGACACCTCGGGACGCGGCACGTCGCCGTGCGGACCGCTACGGCGCATGACGGCGCGGATGCGCGCTTCGAGTTCCTGCGGCTCGAAGGGCTTCAGTATGTAGTCATCGGCGCCGCTGTTCAGGCCCTGCACGCGATCGTGCAGTTCGTCACGCGCGGTGAGGATGATGGCCGGCGTGTGCCGGTTGCTCTGGCGGAAACGCGAGAGCAGCGTCATGCCGTCGATGCCGGGCAGGCCCAGATCGAGAATGACGAGTTCGTGGCGGTTCTGCGCGAGCGCCTGTTCGGCGAAGATGCCGTCGTGGACCATGTCGACCGTGAAGCCGGATTGTTCGAGGCTGCTTTGAATGCCGCGCGCGATGGGGCGGTCGTCTTCGATCAGAAGGATTCGCATGGAGTCGCTCAAGTACAATGGGTTGAACCCGAACCAGCGGGGCGCTCAGGCGTATGTGGGAAACATGCGCGATGCGGCGGCGAGGGTTCGAGCCGGATAAAACCACAACTTTTCATGCAACGTTGCGCGCTGGTTGCTGCTGGCGCGACGTCCGCACACCTAATATCTTTCTGCCTGGACATGGCCATCATTTCGATCAACGAACTGAAAGCTGCGATCAATTTCTGGCGCGGCTGTTCCCCGTCACAAGGCGATGAGCTGAGCCTGTGCAAGGAGGCAAGCGCGTTGTCCAAGCCCTATGCGATGCTGATTGTACAGCGTCGCTCCGGCCTGCCGCCCGAACAACTGGAGGCCGACGCACGCGCCGCCTTGGAATATTACGAGAATTTTAAAAAATGCCTGCACGACTGAAAGATAAACTAGACTGTAACTTTCTAAATGCTTATTGATTGCTTCCAGTTGGATGGTTTTCCCTAATCCGCGCATTTCAGGTCCTTTCGTAAAGTATTTATTGGTAACAAGAAAGTTACCTTGTTTATATTAGAAAGCGATTCGAAAAGTTCGCGCGAAATGTCCCTTTTGTGCGACGGGTTTGTGAGCCCGCACGCGGCAATGCGATAAAGTCGCAATTACCTCGGCTCTCGCGCACATCCGCCTCATGCTGGAACTCGATCATTTCGACCTCGCCCTGCTCGATGTGCTCCAGCGCTTCGGCCGAGCCACGCATCAGCAACTCGGCGAACAGGTGCCGTTGTCGCCGTCGCAGATCGGACGGCGCTTGCAGCGGCTGGAAGCGACCGGCGTGATCGAAGGCTATCGGGTGGTGTTGCGGCCCGAAAAGCTCGGCCTCGGCGTGACGGCTTTCACCAGCCTCAAGCTCAAGCATCACGGGGATTCGATCATCGAGCAGTTTCAGCAGCAGATCGACATGTTGCCGGAAGTGCTCGAATGTCACGCCACGGTCGGCGATGCGGATTATCTGCTGCGTATCGTCGTGCCGGATCTCAACGCGCTGTCGGGCTTCGTCATGAAAAAGCTGATGCGCGTGCCGGGCGTGGACAGCGTGCGCTCGAACATCGTGCTCACGACGTTCAAGCGCAATGGGCCGCTGCCGCTGAGTCATCTCGCGGGAAAAAGTGGCAGCGGCGACGCTGCCGCTTAAACCGCCTTTGCGGCCGGATTTAGCAGATCGACATAAGCGAGCGGCACGAGATCGTGCATCTCCACGCCGAGACGCTTGAACATCGCATGCGCTTCTTCTTCGCCGCCGGCTTCGTCGTCGTCCTGATCGAGCAGCACTTCCAGTTCGATGAAATCGCCGAGTCCGTCCGACGATATACACATGCCGTTCCTTCGACACGATGCCGCGCCTCCTTCCAGCGCTGCCGCGTGCTGGCCACCGACGTGCGACATCGGCAGATATTCGCCGTCGTTGAAGACATCCCTGAACAGCATCGCTTCGTACTCCCGGTCCAGCGGCGCGCGCGGTGATCACCATATAATCGACACCTTGCTGCTCGCAGAACATCCACAAGGCCTTGCACAACGCCACTTTTCACCACACGCCCGACCATTCTGCCGGCGACGCTGAGACGCGTGGCCTCGGCGAGCTTGCTCGCGGCGAGATGCGGCGGCAGCGTCACAGATTGCTCGACGGCGAGCGGCACGTACGCATTAGTCTGAATGCGCATGGTGTCGAGCGGCGCGCCGTCCAGCTTCGATTCGGCCAGCAGCACGACGGTGCCCTCGTCGCGCTCGACGGTCAACTGTTCGGCGAATTCCGGCAGATGACGTTCGTAGGCGGAACGTCTAAAATGGTCACGGCTTTATCGAATCCCTCCTCGTCGCGGACGATACGGATAGTAACCGGCATCCGTTCCGTTTTCTGAAGCGTGGGTACGACCGTGAGTGGCGGGCGTGTCGCGGCAGTTTCGTAGTGGTTGGCGGCGGCGCTGGTGGCAAGGTTCAGACATTCCATTTGTAAACCCCATTTTTCTTGGCGATTAGAAGGTTGCCGCGGGTTGCCGCGCGATTCAGGCGGGTGTGGTTGTGCCATTACGCGGCGAAAAAACCTCTCACAAAATCAAAGAAGATGCGCGCCAGCCACTGTTTTTGAGCATTCTTTAGACTAAACGAGTTGAAGAGATCTTCTAATCGACAAACCAAATCGCCACTGCACCCAGGCATTTTTAATATGCGTGGGCGATACGACATTAAAAAGTCGGCCCTGCAGAATTCAATTCGACCGGCGAAGGGGTATTTGATGCCAGTGCT
>LFJI01000611.1 GCA_001235855.1 Candidatus Burkholderia brachyanthoides | reverse complement strand
GGAGAATTGAAATGAACGCGTCCCACCCCGTGACCGAGTAGTAGGAAAGGAAGGTGGATCCTCACGGGCCAACGGCATCGATGTGCCCAAAGTGGAAAATACGAAGTTTTCCCAGGCAACCGGAGGATCCAATGGTCAACTGTACAGCAGTCGGTGTTGATATCGCGAAGTCGGTGTTTCAGGTGCATTACGTCGATCAGGAAACGGGCGAGATTGTGAACAAGCCGATCAAGCGGGCGAAGTTTCTCGAATTCTTTGCGAACCGTGCGCCGTGCCTCATCGGCATGGAGGCGTGCGGCGGTGCACACCACTGGGCCCGGCAACTGGTGAAGATGGGTCACGACGGCGAAGTTCGTGAAGGCGTTCAACATCACAGGAACAAAAACGACGCGGCAGACGCACTGGTGATCTGGCTGGCCGTGCAGCAGCTCGGCAAGGCGGTTGCCGTTAAGACCAAGATGCAGCAAGCGATGCTGGCCCTGCACCCTGCATCGTATGCGCGAGCAATTGGTGAAGTTTCGCACCATGCAGATCAACGGATTGCGCGCTCTGCTCACCGAATACGGTGAAGTGATGAGCAAGAGCCGTGCGAAGCTGGGCAAGGAAATTCCGAAAGTGCTCGAGCGTGTCGCAGAACGTCTGCCAGCAGTCGTTATCGACACATTGCGCGAACAATGGAACGGGCTGGCAAAGCTCGATGAGTAGGTTGCGCAGATCGAGCGCCGGATGCGCGAGTGGAAGAAGGACGACAAAGCGGTGAAGGCGATCAGCGAGATACCCGGTGTCGGGCTGCTGACGGCAACGGCAGCCGTCGCGATAATGGGTGACGCCAATGCGTTCAAATCGGGGCGGGAGTTTGCCGCATGGGCTGGACTTGTGCCGAAGCAGACCGGTTCGGGCGGTAAGGTGAACTTGCACGGCATATAGAAGCGCGGAGACACCTATCTGCGTACGCTCCTGATTCATGGTGCGCGCAGCGTGCTAACGAACGCGAAGGAGCCCGGCCCCTGGGTTGAGCAGATACAAAAGAGGCGGCCAAAGAATGTCGTGGTTGTCGCATTGGCGAACAAGATGGCGCGCACGATCTGGGCGGTGCTGGCCAATGACCGGTCGTACCAGAAAGATTACGTGAGCGTGAAGCCTGCCTGACCGGACATGCGAGTAGAAGATTAACGTTTAACACAGGGTGAACGTCGAAAGGTTGCGCAGCAATCGAGTGTGATGACAAGCCAGGTAGGACCGGGAC
>LFJI01000610.1 GCA_001235855.1 Candidatus Burkholderia brachyanthoides | reverse complement strand
GTATATAAGAATATCATCTATAAAGATCACAATGAATTTGTCCAGGTAAGGTCTAAATACCCTTTGCATTAAATCCATGAACGCGGCTGGTGCGTTGGTTAGACCAAACGGCATCACTCCAAACTCATAGTGACCATATCTGGTATTAAAAGCTGTCTTTGGAATATCCCCCTCCTTTATTTTTAACTGATAGTATCCTTGCCTTAAATCCAATTTTGAGAACACTCTGGCACCTTGTAGCTGATCAAACAATTCCTCAATTCTTGGTAATGGATACTTATTCTTGATGGTCACATTGTTCAATCCCCTATAGTCAATGCACATCCTTAAAGTTCCATCTTTCTTCTTTACAAACAATACTGGTGCACCCCATGGTGACATACTGGGGCGGATGAAACCTTGGTCCATCAATTCTTGTAGTTGGACTTTTAACTCCTGTAACTCTGCAGGAGCCATTCGATAGGGAGTCTTGGATAAAGGTGCCGATCCTGGCACAAGATCTATGGTGAATTCTATATCCCTATCGGGTGGTAGTGTTTTCAATTCTTCTGGAAATACATCCCCAAATTCCTTCACTACCAACACTTGTTCCATTCGGGTCTTATCTATTGGCTCATTCACCAAATAAGCCAAATATCCTCCTGCTCCTTTCCAAAGGAGTTTTCTAGCCTTTTCTCCTGAAATCACTTCCAAGGCTTTTGGGGTCTCTTTGAAATTATGTATCAATTCTTCTTCCCCAGGTATACAAAATTTAAGGTCTTTTGTTCTACAGTCTATCTGGACATAATATCGAGATAACCAATCCATCCCCAATATTATATCGTACCCCTTAATTGGCAAAACTATTAGGTCTATGGGATATACTTTCTTCCCAATTGTCACTTCACAATCCCTATAAACCTGATCTGTCTGAATGACACGACTCCCTGTAGGAGTCCCAACTTCTACCCAATAAGGTAAGATCTCAGCATTAATTCCTAAGTCACGCATGCAAACAGACTTAACAAAAGAATGCGTTGACCCAGGGTCTATCAAAGCTCTAACTACATGTCCAAAAACAGGAAGCGTACCTTCTATCACATTGGCTTCCTCTCTCACATCAACCCTGTCGATGGCATAAACTCTAGCTGGCACCTTTACCTTGCCGGCTAACCCCTGAGCACCTTGTTTTGATGTGGTGTTGTCCTTCCTTTTTGGGCAGTCTCGAACTTGATGTTCTGAACTCCCGCACCACAGACACTTTCCAGCTTTC
>LFJI01000609.1 GCA_001235855.1 Candidatus Burkholderia brachyanthoides | reverse complement strand
AATTCGTGAAGTTGGCCAGCCAGGAGGGCGCCAATCGGCACGCCTTGTGTCGTCGGTACGGCATCAGTGCGAAGACCGCTTAACGCTTACAAGTGGATCAGGCGCTTTGAGCAAGGCGACACTGATCTGGCCGATCAATGCCGACGGCCTGTCCATAGCCCCTCACGCACCGCTCGCATAGCGGAACATCGTCTGCACGTGATCGTCCACGCGGCGATTCGGCACGAACGTCGTCACGTCCGCCGATAACTCGGTGGGCTGCATCCCCGTTACATACTCGGCAAGCTGGTACGCGTGCGTGCCGATATCGCCCAGACAACCCGCCGGCCCGGCAAGCGCGGGATCGGTGCGCCACACGGCCTGCCGGTTCGCCTGCTTCTCCACCGGCAACGACAGCCAGTCCTGCGCATACTCGACCTGCACCACGCGTATCTCACCGAGCAGGCCCTGCTTCACTATGCCGCGCGCATACCGCACCAGCGGATAACTCGTGTACGTATAAGTCACCGCGAACATGCGATCCTTCTCGCGCGAGCTTCGCGAGCGCTTCGCCTTCGTCCAGCGATACCGCGAGCGGCTTGTCGCAGATCACGTGCATGCCCGCCTCGAGAAACGCCGTTGCAATCGGCGCATGCAGATGATTCGGCGTGGCGATCGCCACCGCCTCGATGCCGTCCGAACGTCTCGCCTCGACGCGCGCCATCTCGCGATAATTCTTCGCGTAGCTGCGCGCCAGCCCGGTCGCGGTAGCGCTCGCCGCCGCGCGCTGCGGATCGGATGACAGTGCGTCCGCCACGAGTTCATAGCGATCGTCGAGCCGTGCCGCGATGCGATGCGATGCGATGAACCGCGCCGATGAACGCGCCATCGCCGCCTCCGACCATTCCCAGACGCACGCGATTCATCGGTCTTCTCCCAGTCCGAACACGCCACGCATCTGTTCGCGGCTCGCGCCGCTGCCGGCGAAGTCGTCGAACGCGCGCTCGGCCACGCGAATGATGTGATCGCGGATGAACACCGCGCCTTCGCGCGCGCCGTCCTCGGGATGCTTCAGCATGCATTCCCATTCGAGCACCGCCCAGCCCGCGCGATCGACCCAGCCCGAATAGCCGCCGTACACGCCTTGCCTGCCATTCGGTCTGAACTCCGCGTCCTTCACATGAAACGCCTTGATGCGCGCGCGTGATAGATATCGATGAACGCTAGGTTCTGTTCACATTCTCAGCAACGCTCCAAAGGCGCAGGCGAGCACGGCG
>LFJI01000608.1 GCA_001235855.1 Candidatus Burkholderia brachyanthoides | reverse complement strand
TTGCGGCTGGAGCATTAGCCGCATTAGCCGGGCGGGGCTTGCACCCGCTAGAAAATCGCCACCTTTTCACGGCGCACACCCTGTTCGGCCATCACGCGCCGTGGCGGCGGCTCGTCAGCATCGATCCGCCGATCATTCAATACCGCTTCAAGCGGAGCATGGTTCAGCGGATGCGCCGCGAGAAAGATCTCGTGCGCGTGTTCGAAGAACGAGGCTATATCGTGAGTTTCATGAAACAGTCCGACTTCCAAAAAGGATCACGCTCAGAGAGGATCAAGGAAGGATCACGCTCAAAAGGATCACGCTCGTTTCCGTAATTAGTAGTTTACAGGATGTGCAGCGCGCCGTCTACGCGCTCGCACTGAGTCAACGGAACATGCCCGGCGCGCGCCTTGCTGTGCAGTCCGCAGGCGCCCGCGAATCTGCCCGATGGCATCGAGCATCGCAAGATCGCGCCGCTGAATTACCACGAATACTCGTGGTTCATGATGTTCGCGCTTTGGCGCGTGATCGAAACGGAGTTCGCGCTGATCGTGCAGGACGACGGCTGGGTGCTCGACGCCGCCAACTGGAGCGACGACTTCCTGCAGTACGACTACATCGGCCCGATGATCCACGTCGGCCGTGTCGACTCGGAAGCCGGTACGCGCTGGCTCACGCACTACACGTGGAATCACGAACTCGACAAGCCCGGGCAGACCGTCATGCCCGTATTGAACAGCGGCTTCTGTCTGCGCAGTCAGCGCATGATGCGTGCGCTCGTCGATCATCCCGGGATCAAGGTCGTGATTCTGCCGCTCGATACTGTCAGCGGCGACACGCTGAAGATGGACTGGACCAACGGCGCACCGAACAAAGACGTGCAGCTCAGCGCGATCCTGCGTCCAGAACTGGAAGCCGTCGGCGTGCGTTTCGCGCCGGTCGATGTCTGCCTACGCTTCGGCATCGAGCATGCGGGATATATCCACAAGGGTTTCGACATGATGTCGCTGTTCGGGCATCACTGTAGATGGCGACGCCTGATCAGTATCGACCCGCCGACGGTGCACTACCGGACCACGCAAAGCGAGGTGAAGCGGGCGTTCCGCGAGATGGATATCGTGAAAATGCTGGAGCAGCGCGGATACAGGATCCGCTTCAACCCCGAATGACTCGTTCAGCGCGTCGAGATCCAATGACAATGCAAAAAAGCAACTTCAGCAGAATTACCTAAGAGGCCAGTTCAAAAACCCTATTCAGCACGGCTGAAGACGTTCCAACAG
>LFJI01000607.1 GCA_001235855.1 Candidatus Burkholderia brachyanthoides | reverse complement strand
ATGTCTCCCAGTTCATCGCTTCCTCATGCAAAGGATGAAGAAGCTCCTATAATGCTAGGGATCTTACGACACAGTAGTACTATCGCGACAAGGATGCGTGGACGAAGAGCGCCATCGAGAATGTCGCGGGCATGGGCATCTTCTCGTCGGATCGCACCATTCAGGAATACGCGCGCGAAATCTGGCCCGTCGAGCCGTTGCAGATCACGACGGGCGATTGATCGCCGCGTGGTCGCTTAGGGCCGCATGACGCGTGTCACGTGGCCGAGCGTCGCATGCGGAAAATAGGCTGTGAGCTTGCCAATCACTTCGTTGATATCGGCCGGCGCTCGCGGTCTCCACGTACAAGGTCGTGCAATCGTTGCGGCGGCTCGTCTCGACGGACGAACGCGCTCGTGCCTGCGCCGAACGCGTATGCGAGCATCTCGCGCGCGGCGAACCGCCTTTGGAGGTGAAGGAAAGAACGGTGGAATTGGATGTGCGATACATCGACGGATGCCGCCCGCTGGCGGCGCGTGGTGAGGATGCCTTCACTCTAGCGCCGCCGCGCTAAAGAGCCTCGCGGCGCCGTAAAGAAGTTATCAAGATCACGGCTGCGGTGCTTGCGGAGGTTGTGATTTGGCGGCGACCGTCTGCGCATGCTTAGCCACGGCTTGCGTGACGAGCGCGACGACTTTATCGGCGAATTCCTGATCCTTGGTGATGAGCACTTCGCGCTCGCCGTCGAGTGTATCGACCATCAACTGGTAGATCGTGTCCTGCGTGATCCACGAGAGATAGCCGACCACGACGATCATCACGCTGAGCACCAGCGCCGCGCTGGATCCGCTGACGATACCGGGGCGCCGAGCACGGCCAGTCCGATGATCGCGAGGATGATCGGCAGCGGCTTCTTGCGGTCGATCCGCACCACGCAGGCGGCGCGCAGATCGCGCAGCGGAATCATCTGGCCCGAAGCCGACAGCCCGGCGCGCGAAAGCGTAACGTCGCGTTCGTTGAAGGGTGTATCCATAAAATACAGTTTCGAAGCTCGAAAACGGGACAGATTACATTACCAGACCGTGCGGCCGCCGCCCATCGTTGTTTGACCACAAAAAAGTTCAGCTTTGTTTAATCAATCATGTTCAACAACGTACCGCTCGCTCCTATGGGAACGACCCTCCGTTCGCTACTCCATTGCGTCATTGAATTGGCACCGGCCGAATTCAGCGTGAAGGATCGTCATACTTCCACTTGATCGGCTTCGGGTCGTCCTTGTTATGC
>LFJI01000606.1 GCA_001235855.1 Candidatus Burkholderia brachyanthoides | reverse complement strand
CGCAAACTGATGCGCTACATACGCGAGCATAACAAGGACCCGAAGCCGATCAAGTAGAAGTATGATGATCCTTCACGCCGAATTCAGCCAGTGCCAATTCAATGACGCAATGGACTAGACTCACATTTCTCGTGCTGGCAGCGCGAATATGGAAACGTTAGTCCGAACCGCTGAATGATTGCGACGAACGCAATCGCTGATCGCCAATTAATGTTTTGCTTATTTACGTTCCTAGATTGCAGCGTCTTTGTCGGGCTGCTCGATGGCCGACGGCTGCGATTGAAATTACAAATCGATCAGCCGCCCTCGGACGACTCATCGAAGTGCCACGGACAGACGGATGGGACGCAGACCTAAGGCCTCGTGTCACAATCACCTGCATGGTGGTGGAGCGCACACAAAGAGTGCTCGAGCATTCTGGATGCTTGAATAAGCTTGCTCTGACGTTGCAGCAGATAGTTCTCAGATACCGATGAAGCCAGTCTTAGGTATCGAACGTCTTCGCGGGCCCGTCGTTGTGCCAGTAGACAATGAATGCGTTTATTGAATAAATGATGCGCTTCCTGTGGAGAGGCGACCCTAAATCGTTTCGGTTTATCGCCGTTATTTTGGCTAGGTGACGTAAATGTAGGCTTACACTTTTAAGCAGAATCGCAGTCTGATTTGCCGACGTCCGGGTCACCGCTTCCACACAACATTTCCCTCTGGGCACCGGTAGAGACATGAACTTTAGCCAATTGTCAGTGAGAACCAAGCTAAGTCTTGCTTTCGACTCCTTGACATTAGTTGTCGTTTGCGTATTCGCTTATTCGGTCAAGGCGCTTAACGACTCGCACGAACGAATGATCGGGTTTCTGAACGGGATCAATGCTCGCGTCGAAACCGCAAACGCAGTAAGAGCCGCCGTAAGCGATCGCGCGCGGTTGCGGTGCGTAATCTAGTGCTCGTCGCGGTTCCCGAAGACATTCAAATCGAAAAGGCCGCCGTCCGAGAAGCGGAAGCAAGGGTCGAGTCGTCCCTCGCCAAGTTTAACGAGCTCGTAGCAAACGTGAAGGACATGACCGACGATGCGCGCAAGCTTGGCCTCGAGATCCCTCGCATCGATCGAGAATGAATATCGTTCCGTGGCTTTGGAAATCAATGACCTTGCACTCAGTGGCCGCCAGGCGCGCCAAAGCATACGCCGCTTTCGATCGTTTCGTGTCGATATCCATGCGGCGCGAAATATCCCAAGGCAAGCGAGACGCTGAAAAAGGATGGCGA
>LFJI01000605.1 GCA_001235855.1 Candidatus Burkholderia brachyanthoides | reverse complement strand
GGATTGAAACCTCTAGGATGTCCATTAGGATCAGATGGCAAAAATGTTGGAAAGATTTGATAGTCTGAGTTATCAACACAGGAAATTACCATGCCATTGCATACCTCACGAGAAGTGTACGAAAAGGTGACCGAGGCTGAGATATTGAAGTGGGATGTGAAACACTCGTTGCTAGAAGAATTATAGTGAAATTAATTTATTTTTGCTAGTTTGTGTTCTTGAAATGAACAATTTTTTTTAAAAAAAATAAAGAGGATCAATAGTGGTCCAAGGCATGTGGCCTGGGCGGTGTCCGGAACTAACTAACATGTCGCTTGAGACCAAAGGTCGCGAGTTCGAGACATTAAGGGGGGAAGTGGGGAACCACTATTGAACCTCTTTTTTTTTTAAAAAAAAAAATTCTTGTGTTTTATTTGTGCTTATTGAATTGTGTGTCTCTATACCCGTGATCCCTCTTCTTTTCTACCGTATTCTCTATTGTCTTGTGACAAATATCCTTTTGTGAACCTTTGAAATTCATATTTGCTTCAAACCTTTGAATCTTGAACCTTTTCTTGAAGTTCTTGAAATTGGATTCTTGAATTCTTGATTCTTGGAATATATTGATTTAAGTTCATGTGGTTTCTTGAACTTAATTGTTGTTGAATCTTTGGGGCTGATTTTTGTTGGTTGTATATTGTTATTGAAGCATATTGTTGCTGTGAAAAAAAGAAAAAAAAAGAATTCAGTGAGAACAAAAAGCCGAAAAGAAAAAAAAATCTTAAAAGTTTGAGAATTTGGGTGCTTGAATTGGCTGATTTGAATTGATTATTGTTGCTGCAAATTGTGTTGCTTGAAGTTGAGAACTGTGGGGTGTAGTATTTGGGAAAAGGCAATTTTTTTTTGGCTGGAACGGCGCGACGCCGCGGCGTCACTGGCCTTCACGCCGCGGCGTGTTTAGACAGTCCACTTTTTTTTTGTGATTTTGTGTTCTGGTTCAATCCAACCTTATTTGCTATATCCTTTACACTTGTCTATACTATTCCTACTTGGTTGAAGTCATTGGAATTGCATAGCCACTTGAAAATTGAACTTGAACTTGTGAACTACATACACTTTCTCTTGTACCTTTTGAGCCTTGTTCTTTCAAAGTTTAGTTAGTACATAATATGAGCACTTGTTCTGATTTGTCACATCTTTACACACATTGTGCACAAAATTGATTTCATAAAGCTTCCGCATTTGATTTTGAAAATTTTGAATTTAATAAACATTAATTTTTAGTCTA
>LFJI01000604.1 GCA_001235855.1 Candidatus Burkholderia brachyanthoides | reverse complement strand
CGTCTCCCGTTCCGCTGACGTCAACATCCTACGCAAACATAGATCAGTTAACAACGGAATGGGACACTAGCAGTACGAGACCGCGGACGCGGTGCGCAACATGCTCGCCGAAGTTCGCTAAAAGATGCAATGGCTCGATCGGGCCATTGCATCTCGTCCTGCATACATCATCTCTTGCGCGCGATGAAGGTCGCCGACGAATCGACCGCGCTCAGTTCTCCGCCCATCCACGTCGCGCTGTCCAGTACTTCGAAGCCGCTGAGATCCAGCATGAGTTCGACTTCGGGCTTGAACATGTAACGCATCATATGCGACTCGACCACGACTTCGAGCGCATGGGTTTTCCAGTCGGTCATCGTGATGGTGTAGTTGACCTCGACCGTGTTGTCGTGTGGTCGCATGGTGGGTTCTGCAATGCGTATCACTGCGCCCTCTTCGTTCGATGCACGCTTGACGTGCACCTTGGGCGGATCGGCAAGCATCGCTGGCCCGTACCAGCAATCGAACAGGAACAGTCCGGAGCGCGGCAGATGCGTCGCGGCCGTGTGGCACATCGCCATGAAGTCCGCATTGGTCGTCTGATAGCTCGCGACTTGAAACAGCGACACCACCGCATCGTAGGTTTCTTCGGTTCGCACCGTCCGTGCATCGCCGCGCTGGAATCGCAGGCGCTGCGCCACGTCGTGAGGCAACGTGATACGTCTGGCGTCCGCCTGAGCGAGCGTGTCCGCACTGAGATCGATGCCGCATACGTTATATCCGATAGCGGCGAGTTCGACCGCGTGACGTCCGGTTCCACATCCGAGATCGAGAATGTGGGCCCTGCGTGATTCCATAGCGATCGGGCAGGCTGGTGACGAACTTCGCTTCTGCATTGTATTTCTTCTCACTATAAAACAGATCGTAATACCGAGAATGTGTCGTGCTAAAGCTCATCTATGAGACTCCATGTTTCATGGGCGTCGCGCGTGCGACTTTCGACACATATGCAGATTCGTGCCCTCGCGATCGCAGCTTGGGCGAGCCGCGTCGAGACACAGCGTAGTCGGAAGTACTACGAGCATGCGTACATGACCGAATTCGGCAAGATGTTGGCCGGATCAGGTCAATGCATTGCACGAGCAGATTGCAAATCAATGAAATTCGCCGCAACGCTCAGGCAATTTTTGCCAATACCAATACTCATCCAAATTGCATGATGGGCTAGTGTCCCATTCTGTTGTTAACTGATCTATGTTTGCGTAGGATGTTGACGTCAGCGGAACGGGAGACG
>LFJI01000603.1 GCA_001235855.1 Candidatus Burkholderia brachyanthoides | reverse complement strand
TTTCAGCTGAAACCACCACCGCCTTCAATTTCCCGCCTCAACTCCCCCGTACACCGACTTTAGCTCCTCGAGCTTACGGACAGTAGCACTTACTGTAGCACGTTTGCCTGCTATACGCATAAACCTACCGGGTTACATGGAGCCCGTGACTGTTTGAGTTGTTCGCACCTGTGGCAGCGTCGCACGTCGTCGATGTATGTCCGCCGCGCGTACGGTGCCCACCAAAACCGGCTGTAGCCTATCCTGCAATACCGTGTTTTCAGTGCGCTTTTTGTCGCTCGGCGTAAACGTGTTTTGCGCAGAGGTCGCCATTCGCGCGTAAACCGCGTGTTCAGGCCCTTCACTATCAGGTGCGAGCAGCGTGCGAAATTTTTGCGCAGATCTCTCCCGTCCAGAGTAAAACGCGGTACGTATGCAAGTGCGTAAAGGTCGCGCGACTCCGTGTACGATGGTGTGCGATCGATTGTCCTTCATCGTGCGTACCGCAGCGTGCCTGCCTTGTCTGAAAAGTGCGAATCGCATGCGCATGGGCGGAGCGATTTCGTGCGTGTTCCCGTGTCTCAAACAGGACAGTTCGCATCGCCATGTGGTGAGCAGGAGAAGCGCAGCAGATGCGGGCGGTTGTGCGTGAAGACGTAACCGTTGTGGACGTACCACGTGCGTAAAAAAGTGTCTTGTTCCCATGCGTTCCCATCGATTCCCATGTGCGTTTCCCGTGTGAAAGACGCGCTTGACGCGTGCATCGTGCTGCGCACGTGACGACAAGGCCGTGCGTTATGGCGTGCGCAGGAGGGTGAGCATGCCTGTCGCAAAGGGTTATACGAAGTCGCAATGGGAGGCGTTTGCGAGTGCGCTTGATGCGTTGCCTGAGAAACCGGATGCCGAGCGCAGTGTCCTGGTGCGCGAGGCGATGAAGTAGATACGCGCGCGTGTACGGGCTGCACAGGCGAAGGGCTACACGTTGGAGCAGATCGCGGAGCATGCGAAATCGCACGGCATCGAGATCACGGCGGGCACGATCCGCTATGCGCTGCGTGCAGCCGGAAAGGGCAGCGGTGCCGGAAGTGGTAGCACACGTGCACCATCGGGCGCACGCACGGCGGGCGCAGGTAGTGTGGCATCGCCGCGCGCCAGGTCATACGTCAAACTCGAATCAGGTCCGCAAGGACGGGGTGTACAGACCGGAGACATGGGTAACAGGTGTGTCAGGACAGGGGTAGCACATTTAGCTCCTTTTGCCGCGCCCCTTCAAGCTGGATCGTATCGATCCGATGA
>LFJI01000602.1 GCA_001235855.1 Candidatus Burkholderia brachyanthoides | reverse complement strand
GGTATGTTTGATGATTATTGACAGTGGCAGTAGTACTAACATTGTCTCCACTTTGCTTGTAGAAAAACTCAGATTGCCAACCATCAAGCATCCCAATCCATACCGATTGCAATGGTTGTCTGACCGAGGAGAGGTTAAGGTGATTTCTCAAGCGAAATTGACCTTTACCATTGGTAAGTACTCTGAGGAAGTAACATGCCATGTTGTGCCAATGGAAGCTGGACACTTGCTGCTAGGACGCCCATGGGAGTATGATAGAGGTGCTATCCATGACGGTAAAAGTAACAAGTATTCTTTCACTTTTAAGAATCGCAAGATTACTTTCTTACCTACGACTCCTGCTCAAGTTTATGAATGTCAAGTGCAATTGAAAGTGGAGTTTGATAGGAAAAAGTTGGCTGCACAATCACGAGATGAGCCAAAGACTGATGCATTGGTACGAAAGCCTGTACCAAACGTAAGTGAGGAAATTGAGGAGATTACTCGAAGATCAGCCTCCAAAGGTAAAAATAAGATGGCATTGTTTGCTGGAGTTCGAGATGTCCAATGCCAAATACAAAGCAATGGTATACTTGTTCTCCTAATTTTTCAAGAATCTTATTTTTCTAACACTGACCTGCCATCCAACCTACCGGTTGAGACTCTTTATTGTAGGATTTTTCTAATGTCTTTCCCGAGGAGCTACCTAATGGATTGCCACCATCACGAGAAATTGAACATCAAATTGACTTCGTACCTGGAACCGTGATCCCGAATAGGCCAGCCTATTGTTCCAACCCTACTGAGACTAGGGAGCTTCAAAGGCAAGTTGATGAATTACTTGCAAAGGGCCAGGTACGTGAATCTCTTTCACCTTGTGCAGTTCCAGTTATATTGGTTCCTAAGAAAACTGGTGATTGGCGTATGTGTACTGATTGTAGAGATGTCAATAAAATTACAATTAAGTATAGACATCCCATTCCCTGACTTGATGATATGCTTGATGAACTGCATGGGTCGAAAATCTATACCAAAATTGATCTAAAATCTGGATACCACCAAATTAGGATTAAAGAAGGTGATGAATGGAAGACAGCATTTAAAACTAAATTTGGTTTGTATGAGTGGTTAGTTATGCCATTTGGTCTCACTAATGCACCCAGCACTTTTATGCGTCTCATGAATCATGTTCTTAGGCCTTGTATTAACAAATTTGTTGTGGTATATTTTGATGATATTTTGGTATATAGCAAGAATTTGCCTGAGCATATTGAACATCTTTCTTTGATCTTAGCTACCTTGCG
>LFJI01000061.1 GCA_001235855.1 Candidatus Burkholderia brachyanthoides | reverse complement strand
TGTACCAGCGGATGTATGAGTCAACTACCTCGATGAACTGCTCAATGGTTATAGCGTTATAGCGCGCCAGTCACGAGGATAAAACAACTCCGTCTTCAGCCGCCCGAAGAAACCTTCACAGGCCGCGTTATCGGGCGAGCATCCTTTGCGTGACATCGACGAATGAACTCTTGGCATCGCGCATCAGCGCGAGCCATCCGGGCCAGCGATAGTGCGCACCGCGATCGGAATGGACCACAGGCCGTTCATCGCGGTTATCCGACGATAGCCGTAGCAGCGGTGATTGAGTTCAAAGACATTCGCGATGACGCTACGTGCGCTAGCATACTTGTCAGCGACGAGCAGACGTGCACGGTGATAGAAGTAGGAACTGCGAGCAAGTCCCAACACCGCTAACAGCTCCGGCAACGCGTAGGTTTGTTTCAGGGCGTCAACCAGCATCGTCTTCTCCCGGTTGCTTAGGAACTGCGGATCGACACCCACTTCTTTTTTATCAGTTCATTCACCTTCTTTAGGATGTCGTGTTCGAGCTGCAGTTGCCGGATGTCGCGTCGAAGCGATTCGACCTGCTGCTCCAGTTCTGCACGCTCATGGTCCAGTGCGGGCTTGTTTTGGCGTTTCATGGATGCTGGAGCCTCTGGCCCGAGTAGCTGGTTCTTCCAGTTGTATAGCGTCGGCCTGCTCACGCCTGCTTTCTGGGCAACCACGCGTGCGCTTTCCTTTCTGGCGCACAATTCGATGACTGCCGCCTGCTTCACCTCCGGCGATTTCGGAACGCTGCCGGCTACTCTGCCGACAATGCGTTTTCCGATTTCGGGACCGCAGTTCTTCAATCCAGGCTGCAAGCGTCCCCCGACTCGGGTATCCCAGTGCCCTCAAGGTTGCAGCAGCACAACGGTCATGGCCTTAGATAATGATCGACGGCCACCTTCTTCTGTTCGGTTGAATACCTCGGCCGCGAACGAACATAGCCAGACCGTAAATCATGACACTGCTCGTATTCGCGATGCCAGGATTTAAGCGAGTTCTTTGTCGGATACCCCAATTGTCGAATGGTCGCTCTGATGCGCTTACCCAACTTTTTTAAGTAGAGCCGAACCGCTCGAAAACGGTCTTCGTACGAGTACATGAACTACCTCCAGGTAGTCCAAAAATTTTCGTCCGCACCTCCCATTCTCTCAAATTAATCGACTCAGGCCGTAGCCGGCGCGCTGCCCGGCTTGACCTCGGTGCCGCTGCTGCCACCCGGAGGCGTGTCGCCCGACGGCGACGGCATGTTCTTCGGCGAACGCGGCGGACGATCCGACATGATGTCGCTGATCTGGTCTGCATCGATGGTTTCCCATTCGAGCAGCGCCTTGGTCATGGCTTCGACCTTCTCGCGGTTGTCTTCCAGCAGCTTGCGGGCGAGCGCGTATTGCTCGTCGAGGATGCGGCGGATTTCCGCATCGACCTTCTGCTGCGTGGCTTCCGACACCGACTTGGCACCCATCTTGCCGAACATGCCGTTGTCTTCGGTATCGACGTAGACCATCGTGCCGAGCACGTCCGACATGCCGTAACGCGTCACCATATCGCGCGCCATTTTGGTGGCACGCTCGAAGTCGTTGGATGCTCCCGTGGACATCGAGTTGAGGAACACCTCTTCCGCCGCCCGACCGCCGAACAGAATGGCGATTTCCTCGAGCATCTTGTCCCGATACAGATTCACACGATCATGCTCCGGCAACTGCCAGGTGACGCCCAATGCCCAGCCACGCGGCATGATCGTGACCTTGTGAACCGGATCGGCATGCGGGAGCCGCTTGGCGACCACTGCGTGACCCGACTCGTGATACGCCGTGTTGCGACGCTCTTCCTCGCGCATCACCGCCGACTTGCGCTCCGGACCCATAAAGATCTTGTCCTTTGCGTCTTCGAAATCCTGCATCTCGACGATACGCTTGCCACGACGCGCCGCGAACAATGCCGCTTCGTTCACGAGGTTCGCGAGATCCGCGCCCGAGAAACCCGGCGTACCGCGTGCGATAACCGATGCATCCACGTCGTTCGCGATTGGCACCTTCCGCAGATGCACCTTCATGATGTGCTCGCGGCCGCGGATATCCGGCAGACCGACATACACCTGACGGTCGAAACGGCCCGGACGCAGCAACGCCTTGTCGAGCACGTCGGAACGGTTGGTCGCCGCGATCACGATCACGCCGGAGTTCGCCTCGAAGCCGTCCATTTCGACCAGCATCTGGTTCAGCGTCTGCTCGCGCTCGTCGTTACCACCGCCCATGCCGGCGCCGCGATGACGGCCGACTGCGTCGATTTCGTCGATGAATACAATACACGGCGCATGCTTTTTGGCCTGCTCGAACATGTCGCGCACACGTGCCGCGCCGACACCAACGAACATTTCCACGAAGTCCGAACCGGAGATGCTGAAGAACGGCACCTTCGCCTCGCCGGCGATGGCGCGAGCCAGCAGCGTCTTACCGGTACCCGGAGGGCCGACCAGCAGCACGCCGCGCGGGATGCGACCGCCCAGCTTCTGGAACTTCTGCGGATCGCGGAGGAAGTCCACGAGCTCCGACACTTCTTCTTTCGCCTCGTCGCAACCGGCAACATCGGTGAAGTTGATTGCGTTGTTATTTTCGTCGATCAGCCGCGCCCGCGACTTACCGAACGAGAAGGCCCCGCCTTTGCCACCCCCTTGCATCTGTCTCATCATGTAGAACCAGAAACCGATGATCAGAATCGTCGGTCCGAGGTAATACAGCGCGGAAACCAGCGCGTTGGGTTCGTCATCGGCCTTGCCGCTGACCTGAACGCCGTACTTCATCAGATCGCCGACCATCCAGATGTCGCCGGGAGAGACGATCTGGTATTTCTGGCCATCTGCCGGAGTAACCGTGAGATTGCGGCCCTGAACGGTGACATTCTTGACCTTGCCGTTCTTGGCGTCGTCCATGAACTGCGAGTACGACACGTCTTCCTGAACGCGAGGCTTATCGAACTGCTTGAACACGGTGAACAGCACCAGTGCGATCACGAGCCACACTGCCGCCTTAGAGAACATATTGTTGTTCAAAGCACCACTCCTCACTCATAGACAGGCGCCTACATAGTCCTTGCTAGTCCTTGCGACGCCACCAAAATTATTCTAATCCAGACCGCAAGCCCCTGCCATAAGGTTTATGGTTTATCTACCGCGTAAATAGTAGTAAATACCCCTTTCTCGGCACATTCGGCGAAAAAATGCCGATACCCGCCGAATTGCTTTACTCGTTTCCTGCGACCGGATGCTTGAGCCGCCGCCCGAGGATAAAAGTCTCGGACGACTTGTCCCGAGACGCCTTGGGCTTGCGCGGCACCACTACTTTGAACTGGCGCTTGAACTTCTCGACGATCTGGCTGTAGCCGCTGCCATGAAAACATTTGACTAGCAGCGCACCGTCCGGTTTCAGATAGTTCTGCGCGAACTCCAGCGCCAGATCGCAGAGATGCTCGATGCGAGCGGCATCCGCGCTTGCGACTCCTGAGAGGTTGGGGGCCATGTCGGAAATAACAAGATCGACCTGGCGTTCGCCGACGATTTCGTCGAGTTTCGTCAGCACTTCGTCTTCGCGGAAATCGCCCTGGATGAACGTGACATCGGCGATCGGCTCCATCGGAAGAATGTCCAGCGCGATGATCGTGCCGTCGATGTCTCCTTCACGCTTGCTGTTGCGCTTCGCGCCCTGCGCCAGCTTGCTGTGCGCATACTGGCTCCAGCTTCCGGGCGTGGAGCCGAGATCGACGATCACCTGCCCCGGCTTGATGAGCTTGTCCTGCTCGTCGATCTCCTTGAGCTTGTACACCGCTCGCGCTCGATACCCCTCGCGCTGCGCCAGCTTCACGTAGGGATCGTTGATGTGGTCATGCAACCACGAATGACTAAATCGGTTCTTTGCCATTGAAACTGAACTCATGAGGCGCGCCCTTTCTTTTTGACGGGCGCGTCCGGTGCGGAATTTGCAGCATCGCGCAGCGCTTTTAGCGGATAATACGCGTCTTGCCGGCCGGACCGGCCCATCGTGCGCTTGCGCGCAGCGATTTCTAGCGTCCGGTTCAAATTTGTTTTATGCGGCGGATCAACCCGCGTGAATCACGCGCCGCATCCACGGCGGGCGCTTACGGCGCCCGGTCGACCAACGTTTTCAAACCTTCCACGTTTCAGGCGTTTCAGAGGCATCACATCTGAACAATGCCGGTCGGAACGACACTTGCGCCACCGCTATTTTAGTCAAATCCCTTTATTTTCCATGTTAGATTTTAAACTCTTCCCTGCCCAGTGTGCCGACCTGCGTTCGCAGGCTCATCATGTACTCAAGCCCGTCGTGCTCGTCGGCGCGGAGGGTCTCACCGACGCCGTGCTCAAAGAGATCGAAGTGCATCTCGAAGTGCGCCAGCTCGTCAAGGTTCGCGTGTTCGGCGACGAACGCGAGGCCCACGTCGAAATCTACGACGAAATCTGCGGATCGCCTGAACGCCGCGCCGGTTCAGCACATCGGCAAGCTGCTGGTAATCTGGCGCCCGAAAGGCGCCGCACCCGCAAAAAGCCGCGCCACGCGTACCCGCAGCACGATGCCGCGGACCGCCGGCGAACCAAAGGCCATGCGCCGCGCATCGTGAAAACCGTGAAGATCACGCGCGATGCCCCTGCCGTGAAGAAGCCGAAGAAGCAGACGCTGCGCGTGCTCGGCAACGAACGCGTCACCGCAGACGGCAATGTAAAGCGCGCGCAGAAACGGCAGACGAGTTCGAAGCGTTCGCATCAGAGCGTCAAATGATCGAACGGCGCGTGCGCTTTTTTGAAACGCACGCGCCGCTTCGGCGACTCGCTACGACGCGGAAAAATCAGCTACGCGCGCGCTTTGCGGCCATCTTGGCCGACTTGCTCTTCGGCACGATCTTGGTGGGCACCGCGCCTGGCAAGCGCCAAACCAGCGCAATGCCGAACAGGGACTCAATGACATAGATCGCGCTCGACATACCATGCAGGATACCGAACTGCTGCGCATACGGCGAGTTCGCGAGATCGGTGCCCGCTTCCTGCGCCGCCACGCGCAAAGAGTTCATGAACGGTTGCAATCCGAAGTAGCCGATCAGAATGAGCGCGCCGATGATCGTTTCGATGCAAAAGAGTTGCGCCGCCACCGTACCGGCGTCCGTCGTGTTGTTCAGCGTGCTGAAGATGACCGGCGCCGCAACGAACCCGAGGCTCAGCAAGCTGCCAACCCATAGCATGGAAATCAAGCGAAAGAGCCGGTGTTCCATCAGACATAGCGGACCGCGATGATTTCGTATTCGCGCGCGCCGCTCGGCGCTTGCACCGATGCCACGTCGCCTTCCGACTTTGAAATGAGCGCGCGCGCGATCGGCGAACTCACCGAAATGAGGCCGTGATCGATATCGGCTTCGTCGTCGCCGACGATCTGATAGGTGACCGTATCGCCCGACTCAAGGTCTTCCAGTTCGACGGTCGCGCCGAACACCACGCGGCCTTCCGCTTCGACTTGCGTCAGATCGATCACTTGCGCGGCGGCAAGCTTCGACTCGAGTTCAGCGATACGGCCCTCGATGAAGCCCTGCTTTTCCTTCGCGGCATCGTACTCCGCGTTTTCCGACAGATCGCCTTGCGCGCGCGCTTCCGCGATTGCGTTGATGACCGCCGGACGCTCGACGGCCTTCAGGCGTTGCAATTCGTCGCGCAGCAACTCCGCGCCGCGCTTCGTCAAAGGAATCGTGCTCATAGACAACCCACAAACAAAACTGCAATAAAAAAATTACCGCGGTTAAGCGCATCTCCCCGTGACGGGAGACGCCGCTTAACCGCGGTTCGTGATACTTGGATCAGTAATCGAAGCCTTAGTTTAGGCGAGCATGCAGGCCTTGTAAATCGTAGACTTCCAAATCACGCAGATAACGCAGACCTTCGACCGCGGCGCGCGCGCCCGACATTGTCGTGTAGTACGTGACCTTATTGGCCTGCGCGCTCATACGGATGGAGCGCGAATCCGCGATGGCGGCACGCGTTTCATCCACCGTGGTGAATACCAGTGCGATTTCACCATTTTTGATCATGTCGACGATATGCGGCCGGCCGTCCTTCACCTTGTTGACGACCTTCACCGGCACGCCCGCAGCCGAAATAGCCACCGCCGTGCCCTTCGTCGCGACGATCGGATAGCCCAATTCGTGCAGCATCTGCGCGACTTCGACGGCCTTCGGCTTGTCGGCGTCCATCACGGTCAGCAGCACCGTGCCCGATTCCGGCAGACGCGAGCCCGCCGCCAGTTGCGACTTGAAGAGCGCTTCGCCAAAGGTGCGGCCCACGCCCATCACTTCGCCAGTCGAACGCATTTCGGGCCCGAGCACCGGATCAACCGCCGAGAACTTGACGAACGGGAACACCGCTTCCTTCACGCTGAAGTACGGCGGAATGACTTCCTTTGTGACGCCTTGCTCCTTCAACTTCTGACCGACCATCGCGCGTGCGGCGATCTTCGCGAGCGGCAAACCCGTCGCCTTCGAAACATACGGCAACGTGCGCGAAGCGCGCGGATTAACTTCCAGCACGTAAATGATGTCCTTCTTCGAGCCATCGTCTTGCGGCACTTGCTGGATCGCGAATTGCACGTTCATCAGGCCGATGACGTTCAGCGCCTTCGCCATTGCGGTAGTTTGTCGCTTCAGTTCGTCGACGGTTTCCTTCGACAGCGAGTACGGCGGCAATGAGCACGCCGAATCACCCGAGTGCACACCCGCCTGTTCGATGTGCTCCATCACGCCGCCTATGAACACGTCCGCGCCATCCGAGATGCAATCGACGTCGCATTCGATCGCATCGTTCAGGAAGCGGTCGAGCAGCACCGGCGAATCGCTCGACACCTTCACGGCTTCACGCATATAGCGCTCGAGATCGCGCGGCTCGTGGACGATTTCCATCGCACGGCCGCCGAGCACGTACGACGGACGCACGACCAGCGGATAACCAATTTCTTCGGCCAGCTTCAACGCTTTGTCTTCCGCGTGCGCCGTGCGATTCGGCGGCTGACGCAGATCGAGATCCTTGAGCAGCTTCTGGAAGCGCTCGCGGTCTTCGGCGGCGTCGATCATGTCCGGCGACGTGCCGATGATCGGCACACCGTTCGCTTCGAGATCGAGTGCGAGCTTGAGCGGCGTCTGGCCGCCGTACTGCACGATCACGCCGACCGGCTTTTCCAGATCGACGATTTCGAGCACGTCTTCGAGCGTCAGCGATTCGAAGTACAGGCGATCGGACGTGTCGTAGTCGGTCGAAACGGTTTCCGGGTTGCAGTTGACCATGATCGTTTCATAGCCGTCCTCGCGCATGGCGAGTGCGGCATGCACGCAGCAATAGTCGAACTCGATGCCCTGCCCGATCCGGTTCGGGCCGCCGCCCAGCACCATGATCTTCTTCTTGTCGGTCGGATTCGCTTCGCACTCTTCTTCATACGTCGAGTACATGTACGCTGTCTTGGTCGCGAACTCGGCAGCGCACGTATCCACGCGCTTATAGACCGGACACACTTGCAGTTCGTGACGCTTCTTGCGCACGTCGGCTTGCGTCGAGCCCATGAGCTTCGCGAGACGGCGATCCGAGAAACCGCTCTTCTTCAGATAGAGCAATTCGTCGCACGTCAGGCTTTCCAACGTGCGGCCCTCGAGCGCTTTTTCCTTCAAGATGATCTGTTCGATCTGCGCGAGGAACCACGGATCGATCGACGTCTCTTCGAAGATCTCTTCCATCGTCAGACTGAGACGGAACGCGTCGCCGAGATACCAGATGCGGTCCGGACCCGGCTCGCCGATTTCGCGGATCACTTCGTCGCGGCTCGTAGTCTTTTCGTCGAGACCGTCGACGCCGACTTCCAGACCGCGCAGCGCCTTCTGGAACGACTCCTGGAACGTGCGGCCCATCGCCATCACTTCGCCGACAGACTTCATCTGCGTGGTCAGGCGCGAATCGGCTTCACGGAATTTCTCGAACGCGAAGCGCGGCATCTTCGTCACGACATAGTCGATCACCGGTTCGAACGACGCGGGCGTTTGTCCGCCGGTGATTTCGTTCTTCAGTTCGTCGAGCGTATAGCCGCACGCGAGTTTCGCGGCGACCTTGGCAATCGGGAAGCCCGTTGCCTTCGATGCCAGCGCTGACGAACGCGACACACGCGGATTCATCTCGATGACGACCATGCGGCCGTCCTTCGGGTTGGTTGCGAACTGCACATTCGAGCCGCCCGTATCGACGCCGATCTCGCGCAGCACCGCGAGCGACGCGTTACGCAGCACCTGATATTCCTTGTCGGTGAGCGTCTGCGCCGGCGCGACGGTGATGGAGTCGCCCGTATGCACGCCCATCGGGTCGAGGTTTTCGATCGAGCAGACGGTGATGCAGTTGTCTTTCTTATCGCGGACCACTTCCATCTCGTACTCTTTCCAGCCGAGCAGGGATTCTTCGATCAGCAGTTCGCGCGTCGGCGAAAGATCGAGACCACGACGGCAGATTTCCTCGAACTCTTCCTTGTTGTAAGCGATGCCGCCGCCCGAACCGCCGAGTGTGAATGACGGACGAATCACGGTCGGATAACCACCGCTGCCGGTGGCTTCCGCGATCTGCGCCTGAACGGCGAGCGCTTCTTCCATCGAACGCGCGATGCCCGACTTGGCCGAACCGAGGCCGATCTTGGTCATCGCGTCCTTGAACTTTTGACGGTCTTCCGCCTTGTCGATCGCTTCCGGCGACGCGCCGATCAGTTCGACTTTGTACTTTTCCAGCACGCCGTGATGGAAAAGATCGAGCGCGCAATTCAGCGCGGTTTGTCCGCCCATGGTCGGCAGGATCGCATCCGGTCGCTCTTTGGCGATGATGCGCTCGACCACTTCCCACGAGATTGGCTCGATGTAGGTGACGTCGGCCGTGTTCGGATCGGTCATGATCGTCGCCGGATTGCTGTTGACGAGGATGACTTTGTAGCCTTCCTCACGCAGCGCTTTACAAGCTTGCGCGCCCGAGTAATCGAACTCGCACGCCTGGCCGATGATGATCGGGCCCGCGCCGATGATGAGGATGCTCTTGATGTCTGTGCGCTTCGGCATAACTGCTCTCTGTCTATGTACTGTGTTCTGTTCTCGTCTGCGTAGGTCAGGCGGCGACCTTCTGTGCTTCCATCAGCTTGATGAAGCGGTCGAACAGATACGCGATGTCGTGCGGGCCGGGCGACGCTTCCGGGTGACCTTGGAAGCAGAACGCGGGCTTGTCGGTGAGCGCGAAACCTTGCAGCGTGCCGTCGAACAGCGAGACGTGCGTGACCTTCGCGTTGGCGGGCAGCGTCGAGGCATCGACCGCAAAACCGTGGTTCTGCGACGTGATTACCACGCGACCGTCGTCCATGTCCTTCACCGGATGATTAGCGCCGTGATGGCCGGTCTTCATCTTCATGGTTTTCGCGCCGACCGCGAGGCCCATGATCTGATGGCCGAGGCAGATGCCGAAGGTCGGAATGCCATTCGCGATGAACTCACGCGTCGCGGCGATGGCGTAGTCGCACGGCTCCGGATCGCCCGGCCCGTTCGACAGAAAGATGCCGTCCGGATTGTGCGCGAGCGCGTCGGCGGCGGTCGATTGCGCGGGCAGCACGGTCACGTGGCAACCGCGTTCCGCCAGCATGCGCAGGATGCTGTACTTGACGCCGTAATCGAACGCGACGACGCGGAATTTCGGCGCTTCCTGGCGGCCGTAGCCGCTGCCTAAACGCCATTCGGTCTGGGTCCACTCATAAGGCTTTTCCGTCGAAACGACTTTCGCCAGGTCCATGCCCGCGAGGCCCAGGAACGAACGCGCGAGGCCGAGCGCCTTCGCTTCGTCGTCGCTACCGGCGAGAATGCAGCCGTTCTGCGCGCCCTTCTCGCGAAGGATTCGCGTGAGCTTGCGCGTGTCGATGCCCGCGATCGCGACGACGCCTTGCGCCTTCAGATAATCGGAGAGCGATTGCTCGGAACGGAAATTCGATGCGAGCACCGGCAGATCACGAATGATGAGGCCGGCGACATGGACTTTGGTGGCTTCGACATCTTCGGCGTTCACGCCGTAGTTGCCGATGTGCGGATAAGTCAGCGTGACGATCTGGCGGGCGTAACTCGGATCAGTCAGAATTTCCTGATAGCCGATGATGGCGGTGTTGAACACCATTTCGCCGATCGTCGAACCAGGCGCGCCGATCGATTGACCACGAAAGACCGTACCGTCGGCAAGTGCGAGAAGTGCGGGGGGAAATGACGGCAACACGGGAAGCTCCTTGGGAACACCTTGTTACCGACCTGTCTGTTCGAAATTCAGGCTGAGCACCCGACGTGCGATGACGCGGGTTTGCTTCGCGCGGTGGCGGCAGGCGCGCAAGACTCGCTGCGGTGGCGTCCCTGAAGCCTGCTCGCAAGGTGCGAAGGCGCGTTGACAGGGGCGGATCGGCAGCATGCGGCACTGGCGACTGAGCGCTGCTTACGAACGGTGTGGGGGGGGTAGGCGCTAGGGTGCGAGTTGATATGCTTAAATTTTCAAATTGTAGCGGGTATACGCCGAATCCGCAAAATTTGGGAGATATCTGCTTGCTTCCTCGCACGCCGCCCTTTGCGCGTTAGGACGCAGTGCTTTTTGGCTCTCGGCGCATCTTGTGCAGCACGCTGCTCGGCAATACGTACCAGATCGTGCTCGCGGCCTGCAGTGCAATCAACGCTGCCCACACCGCAATGTGCACCGACGCCGGATAGTGCCCGCCCTCCGCCGGCCAGAGCGACAGCATCGCGCCGATGCCGACTGGAAGCCGAAGATCAACAGGAAGATGACGAGCGTGAGCGTGGTGTTCACGCGCCCGATCATGTGCGGCGGGAAGTACTCCGACATCACCGCGTAGCTCAGAATGCCCGTGCCGCCGAACACGCCGTAAGCCGCGAGCAGCAATTCGGGCGGCAGCGGCGCGCGCAGCACCATCAGCAATTGCGTGGCTACGAACAGCGCCACGCCCGCGCCGCAAAACGCGTAGACTGACACGCCGCGCCGCTCCATACCGCGCGCCGCGGCGCCGAAGCCGAACATCACGCAAAGCCGAGCACGGAGACGAGCGCCGCCGCGTGCGCGGGCGTGAGCGCCATGACATCGAGCAGATAGGGACGAATCCATAGCGATTGCATCGCGTAGAACACACCCTGCGTGACGAGCGAAAACGAGGCGATTTTCCAGAACGCCGTGCTCTTGAGAATGTGCCAGGTGCCCTTGAACTGCGTGACGATATCCGCTTGATGCTATTACAGCTACTAAAAAAGTGGGCTATTATTGTGTCACAAAACATTTGAGGTAGCACAGCAATATGGACATCTGTTTAATCTCCC
>LFJI01000601.1 GCA_001235855.1 Candidatus Burkholderia brachyanthoides | reverse complement strand
TATCTGTAGCTATCTCAGTTATTAGATTTTGGCTTGACTGATTCCTGGACGTAATGCTGTTATTATTGATCATGGAACGCTATCGTACCCAGTGATATAGTAATTAGTCTTGTTTGAATGCTTGGTTCTGACAAGTATTATTTTGGAAAATTGTGAATTCTGCTATGGCTGTCCTAGTGGGTTCTGGTTGAGTGCTTGAATTGAATAAAGTTTATTGTTTAGTAACCCGTGATCGAGAAGCATCGACAGAAATTGACGAGAACGAAGCGTAAAGAATTTTCCTATGTGAAAGTATAGTGTTCGGTGTCAAATTTTAATTATTTTTATTACGCTCAACTCGTACGAAGCCTTATCGTAGCATAGTTGAGGGTCGATCCCACAGGGAGAGCGAATTCGAATTCACATTTTAGTTCTCAAAGAGGTTTTTGATTTATTTTACTTATTAACGTAGAAGTGTCACTCAACTACGCCTTTATTATAAATGTGCTACGCATGAAAGCTAAGCCACATTTTGAAAGCAAGTAAATATCATGAAAAGTGTGTTTCTAAGCTACAAGTATGCTAAAGATGCTAAAAGTGTAAATGGAGTGCCAAATGACCAAAGTATGAATCAAACTAACCTAGCCATTCCTAAAGCGATTGTGATTTAATCTAATCAAGGGATGCATCTAAATCTCAAATGCAGGGTGTATTCCATTCTTACACTAAGTGGTGATTTTTGTGGTTTCCCCACTATGCAATTCGTGTTAGCCCTAATCCGTATTAACCATAATACAACACACATGCATAGTCCCAAAATCCCGTTTAGTTCACAAACACGATGATGAATGCGGAGGGTATATGCAATATAAGGTTCACAATGCACTCAATCAAATAATAAATAACCCAAAGCTTCACTAGTCGTGTGTAGTGTAGATAGGTGTCGAACACAGGGAAGGGAGTTGGATTAAAAAGCGCTCTATCTAGTTACAAGTGAGTTTGTATTTTTGTGTTGCTATTTTCTAATTTTCATGCAAGAAATTAAAGTTGAGTAATGAAATTAATCTACGAAAGCAATAAGAAGCAAAGATCAAGAAATAAGGGCGGAGTGAATCTTGCGGGTATTAACGGGCAACTCAATTGCGTCTCATGGGAATTATGATCAATTAGTGTTAAATAATGCGACAATCCATTCGTTCTTCCTCATCTTTCGGTCTCAGAAGAATATTAATTAGAGCATTGCATTATCCCAGCCTCAACCCTAATTATACTTAAGTGAGCCTATGGTTTCCACACAACTCATT
>LFJI01000600.1 GCA_001235855.1 Candidatus Burkholderia brachyanthoides | reverse complement strand
TTCTTGATGATCATAACTTAAGCAGTTCTGCCCTTATCATTGCTTGGTCATTCCTATCTTAACCCATAAATCATTGCTTTAATCATTCCAACTGGATCCCTAAACCATAGCTTTGATATTTCCATCTTACTCTCTATAGATCGTAACTTAGGTATTTTGATATTATCCCAATCAATTCTATTACTATTTGATTGTCCCTAAACTATTGCTTTGATACCACTTGTCACGGCCCCAACTCGGGCCTGCCATAAACGAGACCCACGTCTGGGTCGTGAACCTGTTCGGCTTGCGCCAAACGTTCGATCGGGTCAATCAAGCGGTAATAATAAAATTGCAGAAGCAATGAACTATTATTCACAAATTGTACAGTAATTTTCCTCGATATCTATACAAAATCACAATGCTACATCTAGGTCCAAAATAATACTTGTACACTTTAACCTTGATTCATACACCAGATTTTCCCAAGCCGGTTCCGTCTTGCTAACTTCTGGAATCTGTTCCGTAGACACAATTAAACAACGAGTAATGAGCTAAAAAGCCCAGTGAGTTTCAAACCAGTTTTTAACAATCAAGAGTCATGGTATATGAAGAGATTAATCATAAACCAATATAACCATGATGAGGAAAACAACCATCATAATACTCATGGTATATTAATTAATTAATTCCAAAACAATATAATCATCTTCAGCAAAAACATCCGTCAATATATTCAAGTTGCAGGATTATTCACAATAATCAGCAAATTCACAATTTCCACAGCAAGTGTGTGGCGCCCCGGTTTCCGGGGACAGCTGCGGGCCCCGCCTACCGGTCGGGTCGGTCGGGTCACCAGCCCGCCCTGGCTTGCGCCGGAACAGGGCCGCAAGCAAGCATTTAACACAGCTGTTGCACAAGTCATATTAATCAGAGAATGCGAAAGTCTAATTATTATTACAGATTTATAGCTTACAGACCAATGTTCCAAATCAATTACATCGTAAGACATACTGAAAATATTCGCAAGAAAGTAAAGTCAGAAAAGTCTTCAGGGCCCTAGGCTATTTTCTCAACACAATAGCCTTAAAGTACAAGTTAATCAACTCATCCAAATCTACCTTCGGTCTCGGTACCTATACAGCTCAAGAGAGAGATGAAAGATAGTGAGCTAGAAGCTCAGTGAGTTCAAATCCAGTTTTATAACAAATAAGTCATGGTAATGCACAAATAAGATAAACATATAAACAATTATTGGAAGGATACGGTGAAAATTCGATAGTGCGATCGGATTCCCTATCACACCGTAAAGTATAGTG
>LFJI01000599.1 GCA_001235855.1 Candidatus Burkholderia brachyanthoides | reverse complement strand
CGAGAAGGGGGAGCTTCACTGGGCTTGAGCCCTATGAGGCGAAAGTCTCACGTACAGTTCCTTAGGGGGCGATGGTGCCGTAATGTGCTGTTGCTACCCGGCGCGGAAGGCGTCGATCAAGTAGGCGCGTTTTTTCCGCGACGTCAACAAAACGCTCAACGTGCTGATCGAACTCGGTGTGCCCGGCGGACGCACCGGCGTGCGCGACGACGCGCAACGCGAAGCCGTGCTCGCGGCGATCGCGCGCTGGCCGAGCACCATCGAACTGGCGGGCATCGAGTTATATGAAGGCGTGTTGCAGGGCGAAACGAAGGTGCGCGAGTTTCTGAAAAGCGCCGTCGACACCACGCGCGAGCTGATCGCTCAGGACAAGATCGCGCGCAAGCCGGCGCTTCTCTCGGGCGCGGGCGCGGCGTGGTACGACGTCGTGGCCGACGAGTTCGCCAAGGTCAATAGCAAGGATATCGAAGTGGTGCTGCGTCCCGGCTGCTATCTGACGCACGATGTGGGCATCTATATTCCGGAGCCGGACCGCGCGATATCGCGACGGAAGAAGGCTGGGGGATTTTCGGGTTGATGGATCAGCAACGCGTATCTGCGCATCAAACAAGTATCTGCGCATCAAACAAACCCGGTGACGACCTGAAGGTCGGCGACATGATCGCGTTCGACATTTCGCACCCTTGCCTCACCTTCGACAAGTGGCGTGGCGTCGGGTGCTGGTCGCCGATCCGAAGTATCGCGTGACCGAAGTCATCGAGACTTTCTTTTAAGCTTAGGACTGGTCGTTACGCCTTGTCCTCGACGGCGCGGCCGTCTGCGTGACGTTCGCGGCCGCCACTTCGCCGATTCGCGCTTTCCAGCATGTGCAGCGCGCCCGCCAAGACACCGATGACGTCATCGGGCAGCGAGGCCATGGTGTCGTGCAGGAACGCGTTGCGGCGCGGCAGACCCGCCTCGGCTGCGGCCCTGCCCTGCAGCGTGAGCGCGACATTCGACACGCGGTTGTCGCGCTCACGCTGCGCACGATCCAGCCGAGCCCTTCCAGCGTCTTCAACTGACGCGTCAACGCGCCCCGGCCGGATTCACCTTCAGACGCTCGACGAGTTTCTTCTGCGACAGCACGCCCGCATATTCGTGCAACGCGAGCAGGATGCGCCAGCGCGACATCGACTGGCCGACGGCGGCCTCGAACGCCGACATGAACGCGCGATACGTGCGTCCGAACTGCTGCACGACGGCGATCCACAGATACGAAGGGAATAACCGAATAACCGATCGCGCGCCTTTGGGCTCAA
>LFJI01000598.1 GCA_001235855.1 Candidatus Burkholderia brachyanthoides | reverse complement strand
TTAAACAGATGTCCATATTGCTGTGCTACCTCAAATGTTTTGTGACACAGTAGTAGGCCGCTGATGGCTGGGTCCTGTACATCACAGGACCCAGCCATCAGCGGCCTAGCCGAATAACTGTCCAACTTTGCGGGGTCAGTTCAGAAGTCAGCGGCTTTTTGTTATTCGCGGCTAAAAATCACTGCGGAGCCGACGTCGCGCCACCGTGCGCCGCCGACCATTCGGCTGGCGCGTGCAGGAATTTCTCCACTTCGTCGAGCGTCCTGGTTTCGAAATAACCCTGTTCCTTGGCGACGCGCAGCACGTCCCACCAGGTGGCGAGCGCGTGCAGATCGACGTCGATTTCCTTCAGCACGGACACGCTTTCCTTGAAGATGTTGTAGTGGAACAGCACGAAGCAGTGATCCACCTTGGCCTTCGCCGTGCGCAGCGCGTTGATGAAGTTGATCTTGCTGCGGCTGTCCGTGGTCAGGTCTTCCACCAGCAGCACGCGCTGGCCTTCGGTCAGCAGGCCTTCGATCTGCGCGTTGCGGCCGAAGCCCTTGGGCTTCTTGCGGACGTACTGCATCGGCACCATCAGGCGATCGGCGATCCATGCGGCGAACGGGATGCCCGCGGTTTCGCCGCCGGCGACCGCGTTGATCTGCTCGTAGCCGACGTCGCGCAGGATGGTGGCTTCGGCCATTTCCATCAGGCCGCGGCGCATGCGCGGATACGAAATCAGCTTGCGGCAGTCGATATACACCGGGCTCACCCAGCCGGACGTAAAGATGAACGGCTTTTCGGCGTTGAAGTGCGCCGCTTGTACTTCGAGCAGCATCTTGGCGGTGGTGTCGGAGATTGTCTGGCGATCGAAGCCTGTCATGGGGTGAATCCTTGGACTAAATGTGACGCTTGGAAAGCGGGAAGTGGCTGCGCGGGGGCCTTTGGCGCAGGCTTGTCGCAAAACGAATGGTTCGATGAACCGAAGTTTGACGTTTCCCTGCGCGCGTTGACGTTTCTTGCACACGTAGCTTGACATTTTACCCGAGGCGGCGGCCCGCGGGCCGTGTTCGAAGGCGCCGACTTTTGTCCGCCTGGCGGCCTCGGCGCATGGCGCGTAGACTCCCGGTACCTCCGGTTTCGCATCGCCCATGAACACCGCATCCCTTCCCTCGTTCTCCGCGCGTCACGGCGTGCACGCGCTGGTCGCGTCCGCGCTCGGTTACGCGATGGACGGCTTCGACCTGCTGATCTTGGGCTTCATGCTTGCGTATTTCGGTGAACGTGATCAGCGATTCCGCTCGGACGTGATCAGTGGTTC
>LFJI01000597.1 GCA_001235855.1 Candidatus Burkholderia brachyanthoides | reverse complement strand
TGATAGGTGCCGGCATTCCTTGATCCGTTGTTCAGGCATCCAAGGTTAATCGTTTTGCGGGAAAGTAAACAGTCCTTCTGGGCTCTTTTTGAACTGGCCTTTTAGGGCTTGGCTGCCGATGCCGCTTCCGCGCCCGACGCATGCGGCTTGCGCGCTGCATGTCCATGACGTCCCTTGCCCGGGCCGCCCTGATGGAACGCCTTGTCGGCGAGCTTCTTCTGCTCGGGCGAAAGATCACGTCGGCAAACTTCGACTACTGGTCTTCCTGCTGCGACGTGATCTTGAGGCTCGAATGAAGTTGCGCGATGCGCTCTTCGACATGCGCTTCACGCTTGGTGGGGGCGGTGGCGGAGGCTGCGGACTGGCATGGCCGCACCCGATACCGGTGCGGAAGCTTGCGCGAAGGCCGTGCTCACGATGCTGAACGCCGCCAATGCAACGAGGGTCTTTTTCATTTCGCGTTACCTTGAATCGATGAAAAGGGGCGGGCCGTGTCGCCGCGTTCAAAAGCATCAGGAAAGCACCGAAAAGCTTTCGAAAGCGAATACGACCGGCATAAACGCCATCGGCGGATATTAAGTATTACGATTGCGAGAGAATTCGCTGTTTAACGCCTATTTAACGCACATCTGCTTACATTCGATACGTTCGCGAATAATCGCCCATGCCTCGCTTGCCGGACAGGCATGCAAAACACAAAACGCAAACTGCAAACCCGCAAGGGGACGACATGAGACCGCCGCGCCTCGATCAACTCGACGATATCGATCGCAATCTCGTCGCGCTGCTGCAGACTAACGCGCGAGAGCGTGGCGAACCTCGCGCGGCAACTCGGGGTTGCACGTACCACGGTCATCGCCCGTATCGCGCGGCTGGAGAAGAACGACGTGATCGCGGGCTACGGCGTGCGGCTCGGGCAGGATGTGTTCGACGCGAGCATTCAGGCATACGTGGGCATCAAGCTCGCGCCCAAGTTCGGCCATGACGTGCAGAAGCGTTTCGCGCGCATGCCCGAGATCCAGTTTCTGCGTGTGGTGAGCGGTGAGTTCGATTACGTCGCCTGGCTGCGCACGGATTCTCCCGAGCGTCTGAACGATCTGCTCGATGAAATCGGCGCGCTGGAAGGCGTCGAATGCACAACGACATCGATCATCCTCGCGCGCAAGATCGACCGCACTGGCTAGCGGCCAACTCGCATTTTCATACAAAATGTATTTTAATATTATTAAAATGACGAAAATGATGGTCGGCACGATTTGCGCCGCCGAAGCCGCGACGCAAGCGATACCCTGGGCGCCTGCCGGT
>LFJI01000596.1 GCA_001235855.1 Candidatus Burkholderia brachyanthoides | reverse complement strand
CGTCAAATACCCCTTCACCCCTTCGCTGGTCGAATTGAATTCTGCAGGGCCGACTGATTACGGGCGTGGTGAACGGCGCGAACGTCATCGAGTATGCGAATCCGGCGTTCAAGCGCATCACGGGTTACGAGCCGAGCGAAGTGATCGGGCTGGACTGCGGTTTTCTGCATGGCGACGACAGCGAGCAGGAAGGGCTCACGTCGATCCGGCGCGTGCTCGCGTCGAATCTGGAGACGAGTGTCGTCGTGTGGAACTATCGCAAGGACGGCGCGCTGTTCTGGAATCAGCTATTCGTCGCGCCCGTGCCGAATGCGCAAGGGCTGACCACGCATCACATCGGCGTGGTCAATGATGTGACCGACCTGATGAACTATCAGGAGCAGCTTGAGTATCAGGCCAATTACGACGGCCTCACGCGTCTGCCGAACCGCAATCTGCTGCGCGACCGCCTGCAGCACGCGATCGAAACCGTGCGCCGTCGCGATACGAAGATCGCCGTCGTGTTCATGGACCTCGACGGCTTCAAGACAGCCTCGGCCACAGCGTTGGCGACCGGCTGCTGGCGGTGATCGCCGAGCGTCTCGCGCGTTCAGCGCGCACCAGCGATACGGTCGCGCGCCACGGCGGCGACGAGTTCGTGATCGTGCTGCCCGACCTCACCGACGAAGCCGGCCTAATCGCGTGGATGGAACGCACGCGCGCCGCCATCTCCGAACCGGCCGGTGATGATCGACGACACCGAGTTGATGTCGGCTGCAGCATGGGCGCGAGCCTGTTCCCGTAAGACGGCGACGACGCCGAAACGGTGATGAAGAAAGCCGACCTCGCGATGTATCGTGCGAAGGACATGGGCCGCAACAACTATCAGTTCTATCAGCCGGAGATGAACGCGACAGTCGGCGCGCGCTGCGTGACGGCGAGTTTCTGCTGCACTATCAGCCGCAGGTGGATATGGCGACGCGTCAGATCGTCGGCATCGAAGCGCTGGTCCGATGGCTCGATCCGGAGCAGGGGCTGAAGATCGACCGCTCGTTCGTCGCGGATATCGGCTCGTGCGGCGACGACGAAACCATCACGTCGGCGATCATCGCGCTGGCGCACTCGCTGGAAATGCAGGTGATCGCGGAGGGCGTGGAAACGTCCGTGCAGCACGAATTCCTGCGCGAACGCGACTGCGACGAGATGCAGGGCTTCTACTTCCCGCGCCCGATGCCGCGCGACGCGATTCCGTCGCTCCTGCAACAGGGCGTGCTGCCCAACTAGTGTCCCATTCCGTTGTTTAACTGATCTATGTTCGCGTAGGATGTTGACGTC
>LFJI01000595.1 GCA_001235855.1 Candidatus Burkholderia brachyanthoides | reverse complement strand
CATCTCATTAAACCCCACGTTTTCCAAAACGTGGGGTTGGTCAGCAGTCTGAACCGCCGAGGCGGGTTTTCGTTCCTTAGCAACGCGAACGCTCAGTGATTGAGCTTGCCGAGCAGCAGATATTCCATCAGCGCCTTCTGCACATGCAGACGGTTTTCCGCCTCGTCCCACACGACGCTCTGCGGCCCGTCGATGACTTCCGCACTCACTTCCTCGCCGCGATGCGCTGGCAGGCAGTGCATGAACAGCGCATCGACGTTGGCGCGGGCCATCATCTCGGCATCGACGCAGTAATCCGCGAAGGCCTTCATGCGCACTTCGTTTTCCGCCTCGAAGCCCATGCTGGTCCACACATCGGTCGTGACGAGATCCGCGCCCGCGCAGGCTTCGTTCGGATCGTCGAACTCCTCGAAGAACGGCTTGCTTTCTTCGGCGACCAGCGCGGGATCGAGCTTGTAGCCTTCCGGCGTGGATAGACGCAGCTTGAAGCCGAGAATTTGCGCGGCTTCGATCCACGTGTAGAGCATGTTATTGGCGTCGCCGACCCACGCGACGGTCTTGCCCGAAATCGGCCCGTGATGCTCGTAGAAGGTGAAGATGTCCGCCAGCACCTGACACGGGTGATATTCGTTCGTCAGGCCGTTGATGACCGGCACGCGCGAGCTTTCCGCGAAACGCTCGATGATGTCCTGCCCGAACGTGCGGATCATAATGATGTCGACCATGCGCGAGATGACCTGCGCGGAGTCCTCGATCGGCTCGCCGCGGCCCAGTTGCGTGTCGCGCGTGTTCATGAACACCGCGTGGCCGCCCAGCTGGAAAATGCCCGCCTCGAACGACAGGCGCGTGCGCGTCGAATTCTTCTCGAAGATCATCGCGAGCGTGCGGTCGTGCAGCGGATGATAGGTCTCGTAGTTCTTGAACTTGCGCTTCAGGATGCGCGCGCGTTCGAGCACGTACTCATAGTCGTCGAGTGAAAAATCCTTGAACTGAAGATAGTGGCGAATTTTTTTGGAGGTCATGAAACGCAAGCGGCGGCTTCGAACTGGCCGCGTGCGATGGATTGATCAGGATTGGTCGTATCGATGAGGCCGGACGGCGCCGCCGTCGGGAATGGTGTCACGATCGAGCATAAAGGATTTTGATGTCTTTGACGAGGCGGGACTGTATAGACTGGAGAGATGGGTAACACCTGTTCCAGGACAGTGGTAATACTTCGGACGAATGGTTCGTCCGGAGTCGATCATGGCCTGGGATAATAAAAACATCATGGAACCGCGGCTTGAATTCGTGAAGTTGGCCAGCCAGGAGGGC
>LFJI01000594.1 GCA_001235855.1 Candidatus Burkholderia brachyanthoides | reverse complement strand
CAAAGCTTTCGTCACTAAGTTTTCTCCAATATTGAATGGCATGGTGCCACCCCCAGGGTTCTTCATGTGGCACCCCGACCTCCCGAGTTGGCCGTAGGCCCCACTTTCAGGCCATTCTCGTCACACGGGTCAGTCAAAGCGCCATCCTGCCCCAGTTTGCACTGGGACAAGGGCTCAAGCAAGCAAATTATTTAGCTGCTGAGGCACCAGTTGTATCAATCAGAGTATTGCGGAAGTCTAATTACTATTACAGTACATAAATATTGCTATTTAAAAATTTCGAATAATATCTCAGTTTGTACATAATCTTACAAGCGCTAGATCATACAAGTACAATTGGCGCCAAAATAATACATTAACTCAAATCTCCTTCTATACGCATTAACTGTTTCTTAGCTCCTATCTTCCAGCCCAGCACCTAGGCAGTTCAAGAGAGAGAGAGAGAGAGAGAGTTGTGAGCTAGAAGCTCAGTGAGTCCAAATCCAGTTTTAACATGCACAAGTCATGGCAGTGTACAATTAAGATAACATATAATCAGTTAATGGAAGAATTCGGTAAAGTTCATTTCGAAATTGTATACAAAATTCCCAAACATTCAATCAAGATCAAATTCAACACATAGTCACATTTAAACATAGATTGATAGATCACAATGGCTTAGTCTCTTTCCTGATTCGGAATATCAAATGGTGGCAACCATGCCTAGCACTTAAATTCCGAACCAAGTCAACTATGCACACTTATCTCAGGTTTTGGCACCTACAATTCTGGTATAGAACTCACTTCACTCAGCTTCGGTATAATCCAATTTCGGATGTACAGTGTTTTCTTGTCCTGCAAGTAATGCGATAATTTTATTAATTTATTATTATTTCTATAACATTATTTTCTCTAAATTTATTATATTAAATTTTTATTAATTAAAACATACCAATATTCTTTTTAAAAAAATTGAAAAAATAAAATAAAAAAAATAAATACAAATCATTCAACATCCATTCATCATTCAAGAAAAATCACACTATCAATGTGTGTCGAAAAGGTGCATGAGACCGAAACCTCCCTTGCATTTTTCTTCTCTTCATTTCCTCAAAGCGTTCTTCATGGCATTGTCTTTCACGGGAGTTGATATGGCATGGGATACTTTGGGTAAGGCTCATTTGGATCGCCGCGCGCCATGTGCTCGTTGAAGGCCACTTGATATCGCACTAAATCATCGAGAGATTTTTTTGCACTTTGTCACTTGCTTTCGGATAATTCCACGACCTCCTTTTGCTTTTCACCTTTGGTTGTTGCCATTGTGATTGCCTACAA
>LFJI01000593.1 GCA_001235855.1 Candidatus Burkholderia brachyanthoides | reverse complement strand
AGCTTGCGTATTCATAGAGTTAAAAAGACTGATGGACAGTGGGAGGACGACCCAAAAACCATTGCTGATCTGGGTATTGAATTTTTTCATAACCTTCTTTCGGATAATATGAATTACAATGCAGCATATTGGCAGCTTTTAAAATCAGAGTTAAGCAACTGCATCCCAAATCGGATTCGGATAATAACCTCCTGCAGAAGGTACCGGAAGCTGAGGAAATTAAGGCAGCTTTTCATTATCTTCAGCCGAGATGAGTTTTGGTATGCTTTCTTCTTCTCCTTTCTTTAACGAACAATGAGGATAAACTCGATAGATCGTGCTTACTTTCTTTTTGTCGGTATGCCGCTCAAAAAGAAAGGTAGTCCTCTCCCAGGAGCTTAGCCTTGTGTGACCTGAAATGGATGTAGAATAAATGCCCGGTCATAACACCTGACTAAGCGGTGTCTCTTCGAGTAATGCGTGTTAGAATTGGAAATAGGAATAGCGGAATGCCTTTTGGGATTGGAACCGTGAGCCCGGGCGGTACAGCTAACTCGATCTTTCCCTCATACGGATCGATTCAAGAAAGGTGACAGCGCTTCATCCCCCTTTCCTCTCCTTATAGTCTTAAAGCTCCTCGTACTATCGGTCGAGCGTATCCTATAACCTTCATTCTTTCTTTTAGATAGCCGATATGGGCTATTTAGCGCTATATATGAAAGTATCAGTAGCTCAATGGTAGAGCTCTTACAATTGTTACATGAGAGAGGTCGTAGGTTCAATTCCTACCTGAGAATGTTGGGATTTTATTGCCGATGATTTATATGAGGCGGTTTTGGAATTTATCGCGGGGGTGCCCATTCCACGGGCTATTGGTAGTACTTTAATGGTGTTACTTCCTAAGAAGGAGAGTCCAATTACTTTTGGTGACTACAGGCCAATCAGTTTGCGCAACTTTTTTTACAAGGATTCTCTGTGATCGTTTGAAGCATTTGTTGCCTAGTCTCATTTCTGAGGAGCAGTCCGCTTTTTTGCAAGGGAGAGACATAAGCGATAATGTGCTACTGGTGCGTGAATTGATTCAGCATCTTCATCGAAGGGTTCGAGGCCATAATACAATTTTAAAATTGGATATGGTCAAAGCCTTCGATAGAGTTTCTTGGGGTTTTCTTCAGAGCCTCCTTCTTAAATTTGGTTTTCACTCCAATTTTGTTGCCCTTATTATGAACAATCTACAGGCTTCATGGTTTTCTATTCTTCTTAATGGAGCGAGTGTAGTATACTATACGAGATGAGAAAGCGATTCCACTTTGTCGATCTTTCTTTGTGTTCAGT
>LFJI01000592.1 GCA_001235855.1 Candidatus Burkholderia brachyanthoides | reverse complement strand
TCGCCGTGCTCGCCTGCGCCTTTGGAGCGCTGCTGAGAATGTGAACAGAACCTAAAGATTGCGGACTGGCTCGGTGGTGCACGGCGAACCCGCGTGACCCATTCGAGGACATCACTGGTCTTTATCGACTCACCAGGGTGATCGTTGACAGTGTCCTGAACGAAGCGTGCGAGGGATCCGCTATGGGTTTGCCGATAACCCAGCAACTGCGGTATTCGACGTAACGGCTCAGCAGCTCCTGGAGTTCCTCATCGCTCATGACCTCTCTCCCGGCCACGGCATGGCGATGCGCGACAGCGATGACACGTCCAGCTTCGCGTAAATGGCGGTGGACCGAAGGGATTGATGCCCCAGTACATCGGCAATGTTTTTGAAAGTCGATCAGCGTGTTAGCATGGTCATTGTGCCACGGCATGGCGTGTGCTGCGCCGCGCGTGGGAGCGATATCCGCGCGGACCACAGGGCTCGCCGGACGATCTTGGAAATCGCGCTGGAGTCGGTGAATGGCTGCGACGGCGGAATCGCTTGCAGGAAGATCGTCCTGTACGATGATGAAGGACGCTCCCGTTTGAGGTATGCCAGCAAGGCGCGCCCCACCGGCATAGTGGCGGGTCACGGTCACGGCGGGTCTTGGTTTCGGTTTCGCGGATATGAATGACGCCGCAGGCCCAATCAACGTCATCCAGACTGAGGCGAGCGACTTCGGTTGCACACGCAGCCCGGTTTTTGCGAGCAGCATGATCGCCGTATCCCGCAATGGTTGAAATGTCGCTGCATCGCCCGCGCATTTGATCAGCCGATCGACATCGGCGCACGACAAACGCGCTGGAAGCGTCGCATGACGCCAACACCGAATTCGTGGAAGTGTTTCCTCCAGCCCAAGCTGCGTCAATCCCCTGACGGCGAGAAAACGCAACATCGTGCGCAACGCAACGATCGGTAAATTCGATGGTTGCCGCTTCCTGCCTGAGAATTCGTGACGCAGGTATGTGCGGAGATGCTCGGTTGACAGGTCTTGCCAATTCGGGGGGGCTGTCGCCGCACCACTCCTCCAGGAAGCGTTGGACAAACCTGCCATATTTCCTTCGAGTACCATGCGCAAGGCCCCTGACGGCGCCGAGGATGAGTCAAACTCACTCAGAAACTGAACTGCGGTCGTAATTGATGGCGAGCGCGCTTCGGGGTATTCTTTCCCGCGCAACGGTTGCGGTGCGTCATGGCCTTCTCCTTGCCGACCATCATGGCCGGTAGGAAAAGTTCAGGACGTATGCCATCGGCCGAATTCCTTCGGCAAGTCGCGCCACACGGGCAGCCCGTCC
>LFJI01000060.1 GCA_001235855.1 Candidatus Burkholderia brachyanthoides | reverse complement strand
ACCAACCATGCATGCACCCTTAGGTTACGGTTGATGGAACAGCCGGTTTCTCTACCCCTGTGTTAGCAGGTGAAACAATCACCTATGCGACCTCACGTCGCAACAGGACATCCAGCCTCGACGAAGCAATCCTCCGCGTGCTGCCGACCGAGCGCGACGCGGTCGCCTGGCTCTCGACGCCCGAAATCCGGCGGCGTCTCGAAGAGCGCGGATACCGCGTCGGCTATACTAAAAAAAGTGCAGAGTTATCTTACCGCGCTCGAAGCCGATTCGCGCGTCGTCTCCACCATCAACGGCCGCGAGCTGCTGTGGTAGCGCAAGCCGTGGCTGCACGGCCTGCAGGAAGGCGTAGGCCTGATGAGCGCATTGGAGGCGGGGGGCGTTTCACATCCTTCAGCGCTCGGGCAACAAGCTGCCGAACGTGGTCACGCGCGACATCGACCCGCTGTTCAAGGCGGCCGAATCGCGGCTGTCGCAGGAGAAAGCGGACAGCCGCATCTATCGCGCGTGGGCGGACAAGATCGATTCGGTGGACGGCGCATTCACGCTGATCCGTCCAAAGCTGCGGCCCGAGATCTTCCAGACGGTTGCGACCGCGACCTTTTTCGAGCGCGAACTGCTCGTGCAGTACAGGCCCGCCAACAAGAGCGAACCCGGCGACGCGCCCAAGACGAAAAAGCTGTGGCCGCTCGCGCTCGTCGAATCGGCGGACGTCATGTACATGGTCGCGCAAGATCCGCGGCACGCGTCGCATCCCGAAAAAGGCGAGACGGAATGGCCGCGCGCACTGTATCGGCTGGACCGGACTCGCTCGGTGTCCGAATCGGGCGAGGCGTTCACCTATCCCGAGGACTTCACCGCTGCGCAAGTACATCAAGACGCAGCAGGTGTTCGACTTCCTGCCCGAGTCGCCCGTGCGGCTGCGTGCGGCTGGAACTCGCGTTCGAAGGCACGGCGGACAATCAGTTGCGCTAATCGCCCATGTCGAAGGATCAGGAAATCGAGACCTTGCCCGACGGCCGCATGAAAGTCTCCGGCACCGTCACGCCGAACCTGAAACTGCGCTGGTGGCTGCGCGCTCGGCGCGGGCGTGGAGATCCTCGCGCCGCACACGCTGCGTGACGAATTCGCGGCGGATTATCTGAAACTGGCGGAGCGTTACCGGCAAACGGCCAAAGCCACGGAGCACGCGGCATGAGCGAGGTTTCCGCGTTAAAGCAGGCCGCCGCGTGGATCCGCGACGCCGACGGCATGCTGATCACCGCCGGCGCGGGCATGGGCGTCGATTCGGGTCTGCCGGATTTTCGCGGGCCGGAGGGCTTCTGGCGCGCGTATCCGGCGTTGCGCCGGCACGGCTATTCGTTCGAAGAGATGGCGAATCCCGATGGCTTCGCGCGGCATCCGCGACTCACGTGGGGCTTTTACGGGCATCCGCTGTATCGCGCGACGTTGCCGCACGACGGTTTTCGCATCCTGCTGCAATGGCCGTCGCGCATGAAGTCGGGTGCGTTCGTGTTCACCAGCAATGTCGATGGGCAATTTCAGCGCGCGGGTTTCGCGGCCGAACGCGTCGCCGAATGTCACGGCGCGATCGACTCGCTGCAATGCGTCGAGGCGTGCACCGACGAAATCTGGTCGGCGCACGGCTTCGTGCCGATCGGCGACGAAAGCCGCTGCGAACTCACCAATGCGATGCCCGTCTGCCCGCACTGCGAACGCCTCGCGCGCCTGAACATCCTCATGTTCGGCGACTGGAACTGGGTGGATCGACAGTCAGAACAGCAGGCGCGGCGGCTCGAAGCGTGGCTCGGTCGCATGGCGCGTCTCGTAGTGGTGTAGTGGTCGAACTCGGCGCGGGCGGCGCGCTGCCGACGGTGCGGCGCTTCAGCGAACGCGTGGGTCAGGCGCGCGCGCAGCGCGTGGTGCGGATCAATCTGCGCGAGCACGAGATCGCGCCGCATATCGGCGTCGGCATCGCGGGCGGCGCGCGAGAAACGCTCACGCGCATCGCCGTGCTCCTGCACGCCTGACTGTTCGCGCGAGGTATCGGGACGCGTGTTGTCCCTGCCCGCTTGCAGAATTCATCACTCGGATCGGCACAGCCGACGCAAGTCCATCAAAAACGAAAACCGAGGCGAGAGAATGAATCTGACGCGCATCCAGCGAGACATCGATCCTATTGACCCGAGCCCCTACGCCACACACAACGTCGATGCCGCGATCGCGCATCTGGAGCGTGTGCTCTCGGCGGAAGGCGCGAATTCGCTATTCGGGCAGACCCATTGGCGAACGCGCGTGCGGCAGGTCGGCGCGACGCGCGGCTTGCATCGCGATCAGCGCATGCGGCTCGACCGGCTCATGCAGCGTCTGTCGGACGAACGCGTCGCCGCTTGATACGCATCAGGCGCGCTCGACCGCTTGCGCCAGCGCGACGAATTCCGCCACCGGCACTTCCTCGGCGCGGCGCGTGAGGTCGAAGCCGAGCGCGTCGAAATCGATCCGATCGCGATACGCGGCGAGGTTGTTGCGCAACACCTTGCGCCGTTGCGCGAACGCGGCCTTCACCACGTCGCTCAGCACGTCCTGATTCACGGGCGCCATTTCGTGCGGCGCGTACGGAATCATGCGTACGATGGCGGAATTCACCTTCGGCGGCGGATTGAACGATTCGGGCGGCACGTCGATAAGTTTGTCCATCGAATAGCGGTATTGCAGCATCACGGACAGACGGCCGTAGTCCTTGCTCGCCGGCTCCGCGATCATCCGCTCGACCACTTCGTCCTGCAGTAGGAAATGCTGATCGACGACCTTCGGCGCGAAAGTCGTCAGATGAAACAGCAGCGGGCTGGAAATATTGTACGGCAGATTGCCGACGATACGCAGCGACGGCTTCTCGCCTTCGAGCGCGAGCGTGCCGAAGTCGAAGTCGAGCGCATCGGCGGAATGCACGACCAGCCGCTCGCCGAAGCGCTTTTCCAGCCGGCCGATCAGATCGCGATCCAGTTCCACCGCGTGCAGCGGCGAGCCGGGCGCGGCGACGCATTCGATCAGCGGCTCGGTGAGCACGGCCAGTCCCGGCCCGATTTCGACCATGCATTCGCCGCGCTGCGGCGCGATGGTGTCGACGATCGAATCGATGATGCCCTGATCGACGAGGAAGTTTTGCCCGAAGCGCTTGCGCGCGAAATGGCCTTGGTGTTTGGTGGACATACTCGTTGTGAATGAAGCAGCGGCGCGACGGGTCAGACCGCGCGCGCTTGGCGCTTGTGGCGCGCCATGAACACGGCGGCGTCGATGGCGGCGATCATGCTGCCCGGATCGGCGCGGCCGGTGCCGGCGAGATCGAGCGCGGTGCCGTGATCCACCGACGTGCGGATGATAGGCAAACCGAGCGTCACGTTGATGCTTTTGCCGAAAGTCGCGTATTTCAGCACCGGCAGGCCCTGATCGTGGAACATCGCCAGTACGCAATCGGCGTCTTTCAGATAGCGCGGCTGGAACAGCGTGTCGGCGGGATACGGACCGGGCGCATCAATGCCGAGCGTGCGCGCGCGTTCGAGCGCGGGCGTGATCACGTCGATTTCCTCGCGGCCCAGATAACCGTTCTCGCCCGCATGCGGATTCAGCCCGGTGACGAGAATGCGCGGCGCGGTCAGCCCGAAATGCGCGCGCAGATCGTGATCGATGATGCGCAGCGTCTCCACCAGCCCGTCGATGCTCAACACCGCCGACACGTCTTTCAACGGCAGATGCGTGGTTGCCAGCGCGACGCGCAGCGGCTTGTCGCTGGAACCGGCGAGCATCATGACGACGCGAGGCGTGTGCGTGCGTTCGGCGAGATATTCGGTGTGGCCAGTGAACGGAACGCCGGCATCGTTGATGGTGCTCTTTTGCAGAGGCGCGGTGACGATGGCGTCGAAGCGGCCGTCGAGCGCGCCGTCGATGGCGGTGTCGAGCAGGCCGAGCACGTAGCGGCCGTTCGCGGCGTTCAGCTTGCCGGCTTTGACCGGCGCCGCGAGCGGATGATGTTCGACTTCGATGCCGTCGTGCTCGGCGAGCGCGCGTTGCGCGAGCAAATCGCGCTCGCCGAGCACGACGAAGCGTGCCGACGGCCAGCGCTCGCGCGCTTGCTGAAGCGCCGCCGCCGTCAGTTCCGGCCCGATGCCGGCCGGTTCGCCGGTCGTGATCACGATCACGACCGGCGAACCGGCGCGGGCGGCGGCAACGCTCATGCTGCTTACTTCGACGCCTCCTGCTGCGCCGCGATGCCCTGATACTTCACGTAGGCGGTATCGCGCAGCTCGCTCAGCCAGTCGGAATAAGACTGCTCGGCCTTGCGCTGGCCGATCGCCTGACGCGCGATATCGAGTTGCTGCGACGCGGAGCCTTCGGCGTCGCGGCGGCCCAGCACCTGAATCAGGTGATAGCCGTATTCGCTGCGCACCGAATCGCTGACCGTGCCGTCGTTGGCGAGGCCGTTCATCGCGCGTTCGAATTCCGGCACGGTTTCGCCCGGGCTGATCCAGCCGAGATCGCCGCCCTGCGAGGCCGAACCGTCCTGCGAATAAGTGCGCGCGAAATTGGCGAAGTCACTGCCCGCCAGCACTTGCTGTTTGATGTCGAGGAGCTTCTGGCGCGCGGCCGCTTCGGACATGCCGTCCGTCACGCGCAGCAGAATGTGACGCACGTGTGTCTGTACGAGCTTCGGCGCGTCGGCGGTAGTGCCTTGATTCGCGCGGCGATCGACTAGCTTCACCACCTCGAAGCCGCCGCTGGTGCGCAGCAGCGTCGGCACGACCTGACCCGGCCGCAGCGTCGACACCGCCGTCACGATGCTCGCCTGCAGCGTGCTCGGCGCGCGATAGCCGAGATCGCCGCCCTTGCTGGCGTCGGTATCCTGCGAATAATCCTTGGCAAGCTTGGTGAAATCCGTGCCGCTCGTGGCCTGCTTCAGCACGGCGTCGGCCTTAGCCTGCGCGTCCTGCACCTGAGCGTCGGTGGCGTCGGCGGGCAGCTTGAACATGATGTGCTGCAGATGCAGATCGCTCGTGTTGCGTGCGCCTGGACCGCGCTGGCTGGCGATGTAGTTCGCCACCTCGCCGTCCGACACGGTAACCTTGCTGTCGACTTCCTTTTCGCGCAGCTTGGAAAGCGTCAATTCCGTGCGGGCGTCGCGCACGAAGGTGTCCCAGGGCACGCCCTGCGCCTCGATGCGCGAGCGGTAGACGTCGAGCGTCATCTGATTCTGCTGCGCGAGACGCTGGAGCCTGCCGTTCACGGTCGCGTCGTCGACGGTGATGCCGTCTTCCTTCGCGCGCTGCAACTGGATGCGTTCGAGCACCATCTGGTCGAGCACCTGTTTCTGCATCTGCTCGGCCGGCGGAACCGGCGCATTCTGCTGCTGCAGACGCTGCATGATGAGATGCGTGCGGTTTTCCAGCTCACGCCGGGTGATCACGCCATCGTTGACGACCGCGACGATGGAATCGGCGACCTGCGCATTCTGGTTCGACAACGCCTGCGCACCGGCGGGCGTACTGAGGATCAGCGCCGCAGCGAAAACACCGGCTGCGATGAGCGTCGATCGGAACATATTCACGTTTGCCACAGATACTCCATCAAATCCAGTCTTGAGTCGTTCGTGTGCTGCTGTGCGCCCGGAGACCCGTCCGGCGTCACTCGTAGTTACTGAGGCGATCGAGCGGCGGCGCGGAAGGCGGCGGCTGATAACCCTGTACGCTGGAGCGGAAGGCGCTGACCAGACCGTTGTCGAGGTTCGACAGGCCCTTGAAGGTCAGTTGCGCGAGCACGCGCGTGCCCGACGAAGGCTGCCCGCTCGTGTTCACGCCGTTCGCATAACGCTGCGCGCTGAAGCCGAACGCCCAGCAGTCGGCATCGTACTGGAAGCCCACTAGGCCATCGACGAGCCGATGGCTTGCTATGTCGTAATTGACGCGGGCGATCGCGTAGAGACGGTTGGTGAGCGACCATTCGCCCGACACGAGGATCTGGTTGATCGGCTCGTTGACGAGCGTGGTCTGATTCGACCGGGTGTAGCGGTAGCCGACGTTGATCACCTTGCGATCCGCCGGGCTCCACGCGAAGCCGACGCTGGAGCGCACGAGCTGATCATTGTCGACATTATATTGGAACGCGGTTTCCGAAGCGAAACTAGCGCCCAGCTTGATCGCCGCGCCCGCGATCAGATCCGAGTGCTTGGCCTGATCCGGAAGCTGGCCCGGCGTGATGGTGACGCGCTGGCTCTGGAAATAATACTGCTGCGCGATGACGAAACGCGCGCGCTCGTCGCCCGTCGCCGGGTTGATGAAGCGCGTGGTGAGACCCGCCGTGATACGGTTCGCATCCGCGATGCGGTCGTTGCCGACGAACGTGTTAGGTGTATAGATTTCCGCGAGACCGAAGTCGGATTCGGCGGTATCGAAGACCGGCGCGAAGTCCTGATTGCGGTACGGCGTATAGACGTAATACAGGCGCGGTTCGAGCGTCTGGATATAGTCCTGCCCGAACAGGCGCACCGAGCGGTCGAACACCAATCCCGAGTCGAAGCTCAGGGTCGGGATCGACTCAGTGAAATTCTTCGGCTGCCCGGCTACTGGCGGCGACGAACCCGCCACCTGAGACGTCGCGATATGGCTCAGGTCATACGACGCGAAGTGCCATTGTACCTTCGGCGTGATGAAATAGCCCGGCGCATTGACGCCGTAGCTCAGATACGGGTTGAAGTACGTGCGATTGCCGTCGGTCGCGCCTTCGGTCGTGATCGTGAAACGTGTGGCGTCTGCCTCGAAGCCGTAATCGAAACCGCCGACGTTGTACTTGTTGTACTGCACGTTCAACTGCGGCTCGCGCGCATACGGCAGCGTGGACGGCTGCAGGGTCTGCCAGCGCTGTTCGCGCGCGAGCACCGACCACGGGCCGTTGTTGTACGTCAGTCCCGCTTCCTGCTGATACAGCAACTGCGTGCCGTTCAGGAACTGATTCGACGCGTTGCCGAGGTCTTCCGGATATTGATCGTCCGAGACCTTGTTGTAATTCACATAGCCCGCGAAACCGCCGCCGAAATTCTGGTTGTGCTGCCAGAAGATCGCGTACCGGTTGGTGTGCGTCTGGCTGTCGTTCGGGAGATAGTCGCCCGTGAACGAGCCCGAATAAGTCGGCGAAAGATAGCGATAGGTCGCCTCGCCCAGTACGCCGCGATTCGTCATGATGCGCAGCGTGACGGTCAGATCGCGGTTCGGCGCGATATTGAAATAGTACGGGATCGTCGTTTCGAAGCCGGTCTTCGAACTGTACGAAACCGTGGGCGGCAGGAAGCCGCTGCGGCGGTCGCTCGTCAGCGGGAACGACAGCCACGGGCTCGCGAACACCGGCACGCCCTGGAAGAACAGCACGCCGTTATGCGCGACGCCTTCCTCGGAACCCGTGTCGAATTCGAACGACGAACCTTTGATGTACCACGCTGGATTGCTCTCGCACTGGCACGCCGTATAGGTGCCGTGATCGAAGCGCGCGCGCTCGCTGTCGATCAGGTCGACGCGTTCGGCGCTGCCCGAGCCGCCCGTCAGCACGAAGTGGTACTTCGGGTTCGTCACGAACCCTTCGTTCGCTTCCACCTTCAGATGCGCTTCCGGACCCGCGAACGACACCCCGCTGTTGATCAACCTGACATTGCCGAAAGCATCGGCCATGTCGGTGTCCAGGTCGTAATGCAGCGCGTCGGCCTTGATAACCGTGGTTGTGCGGCGCATTTCCGCCGAGCCCTTCGCCGCCATGTCCTCGTTCGAGGTACCCGTGGCCTTATCGCCGAACAGGAAGCTGGACGGCTGCTGGCCGCTTTGCAACGGATGCTCTTCCAGCTGCGGCGCGAGGCGCAGGCTGGCGGGACCGTCGAGCGGTTGCGGATAGGCGGCATCGCCGCCGAGCTGAGCGTGCGCGAGGGCGGGCATTAGGCCCGGAACGGAAAGCAGTGCGTAAAGCAGTGCGGCGACGAGCCGCCGCCGTCTAGGCTGAGCGTCGCCGTTGACGTTGATTCTCTTTGCTGGAAACTGTCGTGGCGGCATGTATCGATGGCGGGCGGTTCGATCTCGTTTGCGTCTCTCGCGCTCGATGCCGCCTGGCCGGCGGAGCGCGCTCCAGCCGCGCCCGTACCGTGTCGAACTTGACGGTCCGTTGCCTTGCGGTGACGACACTCGATCGAACGAGACGCGAACAGTCGTCGGAACCTGGCGCCAGGCTTGAACGGATCACTTGAAAAATTCGTATTATATTATATAATAAAACATTTTGCTTCTCGAATTTTTTATTTATGATGCACCATAGTTCCATCCGACGCACGTATCGAACGACTCTGTTCGTGGCTTCAGACCTTCGCGGACCGCTATCGACTGAAGTTCGACGCCTTGCGCCCGCCTCCGCCGACGCCACCAGCTTCAGACGTTATTTCCGCCTCGACGCCGATTCGAGCCACGGCCAAACCCTGATCGCCGTCGATACCCCGCCGCCCGAGAAATGCCGCGAGGGCGTGCAGGTCGCGGGGCGGGACTGCTCGATGCCGCGAACGTGCATGTGCCGACGATCCTCAAAACGGATTTCGACGAAGGTTTCATGCTCGTGTGACCGATCTCGGCACGACCACCTACATTTCCGTACTCGACGAGAAAAACGCCCGCTCGCTGATGCGCGCAGCCATCGACGCGATGATCCGTTTTCAACTGACCGCGCGCGAGGGCGTACTGCCTCCGTTCGACGAAGCCTTTCTTTCTTCGGCGCGAAATGGAATTGATGCCAGAATGGTTCATCGGCCGACATCTGGAGCGCGAGGTCACCGCCGAGGAACGCGCAACGCTCGACGGCACCTTCAAGCTGCTCGTCGATAGCGCACTCGCGCAGCCGCAAACCTTCATGCTGTGCGACTTCATGCCGCGCTTCATCGGCTATGCACGGCGATGATCTTCGCCGCCGGACGCGGCGAACGCATGCGTCCGCTCACCGATACCTGTCCCAAGCCGCTGCTGGCCGCCGGCGGCAAACCGCTGATCGCCTGGCAGATCGAGCGGCTCGCGGTGGCGGGAATCGGCAGGATCGTGATCAATCACGCCTGGCTCGGCGAGCAGATCGAAGTCGCGCTCGGCGATGGCGCGCGCTGGGGTGTCGAGTGCGCTACTCCGCGGAGCGCGATGCGCTGGAGACGGCGGACGGCATCGCGCAGGTGCGGCATCTGATCGGCGACGGCGTGTTCATCGCGGTGAGCGGCGACGTGTTCTGCGAGTTCGACTCTACGCGCGCCTGCGCGATTGCGCATTGGCGCTCGCCGCTTCCGCCGATGCGGCATGCACCTCGTGATGGTGCCGAATCCTACGTTTCATCCCAAAGGCGATTTCGCCCTGCGCGCCGACGGCCTGCTTTCGCTCGAAGGCGAGCCGCGCCACACCTTCGGCAATATCGGCCTGTACGACACGCGCATGTTCCGCGATCTCGCGCCCGGCACGCGCCGCGCGCTGACGCCCTATTATCGCGAGACCATCGCGGCCGGGGACGCGCGAGCGGCGAACTGTACGAAGGCCGCTGGGAAAACGTCGGCACGCCCGCGCAACTTCAGGCACTCGACACGGAACTGCGCACTCTGCGTCTTCTTCGCTGCGACACGGTTTAGGATGCATCCGATGGTAAAATGTGTGATTATTCCATCTTTTTCCGTGCCGCGCTCGCAATCTATGTCCGACACTCACCCCGATACTCTCTTCGCACTCACCGCGCTCTCGCCGCTCGACGGCCGCTACGCCGCCAAGACCGAAGCGCTGCGTGACTGGCTCTCCGAAGCCGCGTTCATGCGCCATCGCGTGACGGTCGAGATTCACTGGCTGATCGCGTTGTCGCGCGCCGGTTTCGCCGAAGTGCCGCGTTTCTCCGAGGCCTCCGAGCAGTTTCTACTGAGCCTGGCCGAGCGCTTCACCGCGCACGATGCGGCGCGCATCAAGGACATCGAACGCGTCACGAATCACGACGTGAAGGCCGTCGAGTACTGGCTCAAGGAATCAGTCAAGGGTCAGCCGGAACTGGAGCAAGCGAGCGAGTTCATCCACTTTGCGTGCACGTCCGAAGACATCAACAACACGTCGCACGGCCTGATGCTCGTCGGCGCGCGCGATCGCGTGATCCTGCCCGCGCTGCGGTCGGTGCACGAGCGTCTCGTCAAGCTCGCGCACGCGCAGGCTGAACAGCCGATGCTCTCGCGCACGCACGGCCAGCCCGCCAGCCCGACCACGCTCGGCAAGGAAATCGCCAACGTGTCGGCGCGCCTGTCGCGCGCGATCGAGCGCATTGCGCAAGTGACGCTGCTCGGCAAGATGAACGGCGCGGTCGGCAACTTCAACGCGCATCTGTCAGCGTATCCGGAGTTCGACTGGGAAGCGTTCTCGAAGGACGTGGTCGAGAACCGTCTGAAGCTGACCTTCAATCCGTACACGATCCAGATCGAACCGCACGACTACATGGCCGAACTGTTCGATGCCGTCGCGCGCGCGAACACGATCCTGCTCGACCTCAATCGCGACGTGTGGAGCTATATCTCGCTCGGCTACTTCAAGCAGAAGCTGAAGGCCGGTGAAATCGGCTCGTCGACGATGCCGCACAAGGTCAATCCGATCGATTTCGAGAATTCGGAAGGCAACCTCGGCCTCGCGAACGCGACGCTGCGCTATCTCGCCGACAAGCTGCCGATCTCGCGCTGGCAGCGCGATCTGACCGATTCGACCGTTCTGCGCAATATCGGTGTGGCGTTCGGCTATTCGCTGCTCGCCTACGATGCGCTGATCCGCGGCCTCGACAAGCTCGAAGTCAACGCGGCGCGCCTGAACGAAGATCTGGACAACACGTGGGAAGTGCTCGCGGAGCCGGTGCAGACGGTGATGCGCCGTTACGGCATCGAGAATCCGTACGAGCAGTTGAAGGAACTGACGCGCGGCAAGGGCATCACGCGCGAAGCGTTGCAGACGTTCATCACCGGTCTCGCGATTCCGGACGAGGCGAAGAAGTTGTTGCTCGAGATGACGCCGGCGTCGTATATCGGCAAGGCGGTGGATCTGGCGAAGCGCATCAGCTAAGAGAATTCGGCGTTGCAGTGAGAGAAAGCCCGGAATGAACTGCACAGAGTTGGACATAGATCCGACCTTTGGGGCGCACGTCACCGTTAAACCAGAAGAAATGTTCCTGTTATAGGCCGTCTAGCCGCTTAATCAGAATATTTCTTCCAGTTATGAAATCGGTTGGATGAGACTTTGCTTTAGGTTTCGTAAGGCCTCTTCGCGGAGAGGCCTCTCCGCCCTTATCACGTCTTCATCTTCAGCTTCCACCGCGTTTGCATCGCCAAGGATTCTCTGCTCACCAGATTCCTCGCCCGGTCTTGAGCGCCATGCCTTCACCCGCCGCTGCAAAGTCCTTAGTTGAGCACTGGAATAGAA